>CAZXWM010000196.1:0-7600 GCA_964644215.1 uncultured Phormidium sp. | reverse complement strand
GGCCCTCAAGTCCACCGGAGTCCGTCCTGGGGTGCAAGTGGTTGAACGCCTCTATGGGTTACTGGAGGTTCACGCTAGTCGTCAGAGTGATACTCGCCGGGCTGGTGTGGCGATTCTCGATGCGTTGGGGGTGACGGAACATGAACGCCTCAAACCCAAGATTATGTCCAGTCAAATTATCCGCAATCTCGATCCTCACCAAACCCAGTTGATTAACCGCACTCGTCGGGGCCAGATGATTCTGGCGGGGGAGAGTTTGTTCGTTTTGGAAGTGGCCCCGGCGGCCTATGCGGCGTTGGCGGCGAATGAGGCGGAAAAATCGGCTCTTATTAATATCCTTCAGGTGCAAGCGGTGGGTAGTTTTGGCCGTTTATATCTTGGGGGTGAGGAACGGGATATTATTGCTGGTTCTAAGGCGGCCCTTGCTGCTATTGAGAATGTCTCGGGGCGATCGCAAGATGGGGGTAATAGAGAATGAATAATTAAGTTCAGGGAAGTGGGGCCAGGTCTCCGAGATCATTGTCGATACCTGGGAATAGTCCTTCAATCGAGCGAATAATACTACGTTCGGGGAGACGTTCGGGTTCAAAGATGGCATCTAAGGCGCGATCGAGATTGGGGGCCATGACAATTTGATCTTCATCGGCCACAATCACGCGAACTAGAGTCGGTAAGGCATTTTGCTCGGCTTCGAGATAAACGGGTTCGACATACAGGAGGGATTTATCAATGGGAATCACTAAGAGATTCCCCTGAATTACTCGCGATCCTTGACGATTCCATAAGGACAGTTGTTGAGAAATTAAGGGATCTTGGTTAATCCGGGCTTCGATTTGTCCTGGACCATAAATTAACTCCTGTTTCGGGAATTGATATAACAACAATCGTCCATAGTTGTCCCCATCTGATCGCCCCGCTAACCAGGCAATTAGATTGGCCCGTCCCCGAGGGGTAAAGGGATGTAGGAGAATGAACTCTTCGGTCGTCTCCCCCGGTAACTTCATGATCAGATAATAGGGGTCAATGGTTTGTTGTTGATCCCGATAGGTTTCCGTGGGGACTTCCCATTGATCTTCTCGATTGTAAAAAACCAGAGTATCAGTCATGTTATAGGTTAATAGGCGTTCCGACTGCACCTCAAACAGGTCAATCGGGTAGCGAATATGCCGCCGCAGGGCGTCGGGCATGGCGCTGAGGGGTTGAAACAAGTCTGGGAAGATTTGCTGATAACTTTGGATGATGGGATCTCGTGTATCGGCAATGTAAAACTGTACTGAACCACTATAGGCATCAATGACGACTTTGACGGAGTTGCGAATGTAGTTGAAGGGATGGCCTCCGGGATCGGCGTAGGGATAGCGATCGCTGGTGGTGTAGGCGTCGAGAATCCAATATAAGGTATTCCCTTCCACGTCAGCGGCTGTTTGGGAGGAGTCGGGTTGGGTATTGGCAATCACGAGATAGGGATCGTTGTCGTAGCGGAGGAAGGGGGCAATCGAACGCACTCGGCGATCGATGTTGCGGCGAAAGAGTAACTTGGTCTGGGGACGAAAGTCGTCGGTTAGCAACATCCGCCAATCTCGTAAATAGATAGCGTACAGCCAACGTCGCCAACCGGTGCCAATGGTGACGCCTCCATCGCCGTTGTAGATGTTATAAACATTCTCATCCCCCTGAGGATAGTCAAATTCTTGAACGCCGGTATTGGTCATGACGTAGTTGTTAGTCAACTCGCCATAGTAGATTCGCGGGGAACCAATGGGGATACTTTGGCGGATGCGTTCATTGGCGGCTTCGATGGGAGTCTCGACGGCCTCATCATCTTCTCCCCCGGCGATTCCCCGGACAAAGTATTCGGGTAATCCGTTGGCGGTGGCGGTGTTGACGGGACTCATGGTGAAGCCGTAGCCATGGGTATACACCAGATGTTTGTTGATCCAAGTTTGGGCGCGATCGGGAACCGAGTCAAAGTCTAATTCTCGGGCTGCTAGAATCACTTGTCGAGTTTCGTCGTCGGTGACGTCATCGCCATTGATCTCTCGTGGAATGCTGTAACGGTCGATATCGGCGTTGGGGAAGCGGTAGTAGAGGCGGATTTGTTGCAGTTGACGATTGGTTTCTAGGAGGGGACGTGTGTCCCACAGACGTACGTTGCGGATGGTTAAATCATTGGCCGCGATCGCCGCTCGATCTAGAGTTGCGGTAGGGTTAAAGCTTTGTACTTCAATGGTATCGAGGTCGAAGCTGCGCCGGGTAAAGGCGATATTGTAGTCAAGATAAGGGGCTTCTCGGGCCGGTTCATTGGGTTGCACTAGAGTCCGTTGTACCAGTTCGGGAAGGGCGCGGGTACTGACGAGGGCGGCGATCGCATAGCCACTGAGAATCAGATACAGTGGTGGAATGAGGACTTTTGGGGTATGACTTCGTTTCTGACGGAAGGGACGGGGAGTGCGACGGCGGTTGAGGATAGGATAGCTACCAGACAGGGCTTGCCAGAGGAGGAGGATGGAGATGGCGATCGCCAACCAAGATAGGGCGGTATAGGCTGGTAATTTCGTGGTGACATCGGCATAACTTGCCCCATAGGCGACCCCATCTTCGGAATAGAGTAACCCATACCGTTGCAGGCCATTACTCAAGGCCAACACCCCCATCAAGGCACTGCCCATTCCCTGCAAATGCCGTTGTTGGCCTTTGGAAAACCCAGGAAACTCGCCGTTACTGAGGGTATTCTCGCAGAGGAGATAGATGAGGGTGACCGCCACAAAGCAAAAACTCGCCAGTCCAAACATCCAAAATTCTACCAGTTCCCAAATCGGAAGTTGATAGATATAAAAGCTAATATCTAAGTTGAATAATGGGTCAGTTTGTTCAAAGTTGACAGGATAAAATGCTGTTAGAATTTGCGCCCAATGAGAGGGTAAAATCAGAGCAAAGCTAACACTTAAACAAATCGCCAAACTGCGTAATACAGCACGAGGAAACCACAACAGCAGAAGCGGCAACAGGACCAAGCTACCCCAAGCCCAGGGATAGTCTGAAATCGGTTGTAACCCTTGTAAAATTTGGACAGGATTGAGTCGTTCAATAGACTGGGGGCTAATGTTGGGAACGGTCCAATCGGGTTGCCAGCGCTCTTGAATGAGGCGACTATAGTACAGGATGAGAATCCCCAGAAATCCTCCTAAACTGATGCCAATTAGTAGGACGGTTCCTAAACTAATTGCCGGATTTTTTTTGTCTTTTTTAGATGGCTTGGATAGGTTAGATTGGTCTGTTCTGAAAGTTTCTGGGGGTAACTTTTGGTCTAGGGTGGGTTGGAGTGATAGATAATCTCGGGGTTTGGCTGGATGTTTGAGTCGTTCAGCCAGGGAAAGATTGCCCCAACACACCAACAGGCTCAATCCCGCCACCGTCAGCCAAATGACTCCTTGAGTTTGTAAACGCGTCAGGAGAACCGAAAAATAGCCGACTGATGTAAACCAGAGGACTTCTCCTTCAAGTTGCGCGAGCAAATCGAGGCTGAAGATCACTCCAGCTAGGATCACAAGACTCTGGAAGACAGGTTTCACGAGGGGGACTGGGGGCTATTGGCCATCAGGATTACGGAAGATGTCGAGTTTTTGATCGCCGAGGAGGTTCCCGTTATCCTCGGGTAAGAAGTGCTTTTCGGGATTCTCCGATTCTAACGGAGGTATGATCTCCTCGAAGACGGGTTGGGTCATTTCCGGTTCGGGAGTCGGTTCGGGAGTTGGTTCGGGAGTGACATCGAGATCACCGTCTTCGATAGACTCTTGAGTGGGTTCATCTTGAGTTGGTTCAGATGGTTCAATCCACTCTTGCACCAAAATTGCCCATTTTCGCAAAAATAGGCATGAAGTTCCGGGATTTGGGGATGTTGCTGGCCGAGGGTTTCTAAAACCGCCGCCTCTCGTTCAAATCGCTGTTGGATGACCGATCGCTTGGCTTCGGTTTGGGTCGTCAGTTTCAGTTGTTTGATGACGCAACGACGACGAGATGGGAGATGGGTGTCTTCGGCCAGATAAGTACAACCGAACCCCCCATGTCCAAGGGTATCGAGAATCTGATAACGGTTGTTTAAACGCGACGAAGCCATGAATAGCCTCCTGAGTGGCGGCGGGATACGGTGAGATCTTGGAGTCGTTCCCCAGGAGTTTTTCCCTAGGAGACTCTTACATTAAACCTCACAATTATGGCAGGTTTCCCGAAACTTCGACGGCTCTATTCGTCCTCTTCTTCCCAGACTTCTACGGCCAGAAGTTCACTGAGGGGATCTTGCATGGAAAACTCGAATTCAAGTAATTCTTGTTTAATTCTCGTCCAGTCATCGCCGAAGAGAAAGGCGATTTTCCAGATGCGATCGCCCGGTTGGACGATTTGAGAATCAACCAGCGATCGAACTTGACGCTGGACTTTTACCATAGGGTGAATCACCTGATGGTTCATAAGACCTCTTGAATTTTTCAAATTCTCTTTAATTAACGGTTTAGTACGAGTTGGGCAGTGCTTAACAGATTGCTTCGAGATCGACTGCCAGTAGAACTCCGATACTATACCAATATCATAACTGCTCCAAGTTTGACAAGCCCCAGGGCGAACATTTTGGCAAATTCATGGCTCAATTGCCTAAAATAAGCAGTCGCAACGGGTTCAGACCTAGGCAGCCCGCGATTTTGTCATGTCAGGGCAGTTGTCCGGTTGTTTTAGGGGTGTTCTGCGTTTTTTACCTGGTCCAACAACCAATCTCGAACCCGAGGATTGACCAGTTCGGGGGCTTCATCTTGGGGACAATGACCGACACCGGGGAGGGAAATAAAGTCATCCACGGCGGGGTACTCGGCTAATTGACGGCCCAATTGCACCGGTTCCCAGGGATCGTCTTCCCCCCAGAGAATGAGCGTCGGACAAGGTAACTGTTCTAGGAGTTCTTCGGGTAATGGCCCTTGAGAGTAGCGCGTAAAGGCGATAAAGACATCACTGGCGCGGCGATCGCGCCCTGGCTTTAATAATAACTCCACTAACTCATCGGTGACGGCCTCTTGCCGTCGATAGGCTTGCAAGAGAACTTTGCGGACGGTCTTGGCGGTGGCTAACTGCTGAAAGAAAAATGTTCCGACAGGCTTGATTCCCAGAAGATTCTGCAACATCGGTGCTGTTATCCGTTTTAACCAGGGTTGACTGGCACGGCGTTTATCATGCAGAAGCCGTAGGGAACAGTTCAATTGTACAACGCCTCGCACCCAGTCAGGGTGAGAGACCGCCGTTTGCATCACCACCACACAGCCGATGGAGTTCCCCACTAGAAACGCGGCTTCCCCCACCACCTCACGACAGAAATCGGCCACCAAATCGCCCCAAGTCTCAAAGGTATAGTCAATGACTAAGCCGGGGGTGGGTTTATGGGATTGGCCAAATCCTAATAAATCTAAGGCGTAGACGCGGCCAACTTGCGCCCAGTCGGGGATATTCTTACGCCAATGGCCCATCGAAGCGCCAAATCCATGAACCAGCACGATCGCCGGCCCCGCGTCTCCTTGCTGACTATAGCAGATGCGAAACCCCCGCCAGATCCAAGTCTGGGGGATAATCTCGGGCGATACGGTTGTGGCCGACGCCGGCCCGTCAGGTGCAGAACGAGAAGAGATCATTACACTGGCTCAATCTGTTACATTTCTTCATCTTAGCGGTTTTGAGCGGTTAAGGGGAGATTAAGGGGCGATCGCCACCTCCCCATCCCCACTTGGGCAATTCTCATCCCTATCTCCTCCTCTGGGTTAGACTCTCCGTCGATTGTCTTCGCGATCGCGCCCAGACAAAATTCCGGGAATTTCTCCGACAAATTTGGGAAAATTTATCGTTTTGGCTTGATTAAGTCAGAAGATTTGATGATAGGGTCGTTCACTGAACTTGCCGACTGGCAGGATGGCTGACTCCTGGAATGAGTTAGGCGATCGCTCAAGTCTTCTCTCTGCCTTGCTTTTAGTGTTTTGTAACATTGATTACCAGAAAAATTCCTGGTTTTTCTTGACAAGCTGGCTCAGCACTGCTATTATTAAATTAATTCAAGTTTAATCCTTTAATTTATTGAGTTTGATAGCTCGAATTTGATAGATTGAGTGGATAGGCTTGCGCCGCTCCGGTGCGGGCGGCGTCGAGCCAAACATCTAAGCTGCGCATTTTTAACCCCCCCAATTCTGTACAGGATTCAAACCAAAACAACTCGGAGGAGACCAATCTCGCCCCGAGTTGAGGGTATCTAGGGAGTGTCGCCGTCTTCTTCAGACGAACGAGCAATACGATTGAGGAGATCGAGAGTGCGATCGCCCCGTTCGAGGGAGCGATCCTCAACGAACTGCACCTCAGGAGTGCGCCGCAACCGCACCCGAGAACCGAGTTCCCGTCGGACATAACTGGTGGCCGAAGTTAAGCCAGCCATAGTTTCAGCCCGGGCCTCATCCGTACCATAGATACTGACGAAGATTTTAGCGTGTTGCAAATCCCCCGAGACATTAACATCCGTGATGCTGACCATGCCAGCCCCGACGCGATCGTCTTTAATGCCATGCAGCAACAAATCACTAACTTCCCGTCTAATCAGGGAAGCCACGCGGGAAGTGCGACGGTTAGTAGCCATACTCTTTGCTCTCTTGCGATGCGATGAGCGCCAGTAAAGGCGCTCCTATCCCCAGTTTAAACCGAATCAAGACCCTTGGGATGCCCCACCAGTTCACGAACGACGTTGCCGTAGCAATTCCCTCAGGGCCTGATTTACCGACTCGGAGGAAGGAAACACCTCAGCCAAATCGGGATCGAGGACAACGGTCACCGGTTGAGCAAAGCGGTTAGGGCGGGCTTTGCTATAGTCAAAGTTGTATTCTGGCAACAAATCATCATCATCAAAAGATGGAGCGTTATCCGTTGGGTGATTGCTGCTCATAATCACGGGTTTCCCTAGGAGTTGTCAGTCAGGCGCTGATCAGCCTAATGACAGTTGATTCTTCCACGAAACAGACCAACATTAGCCGATTCTGCCGATCGTGTCCAATGATAATTTCGCGACATTCACCATAAGCATAACGTCCATCCTCGAAAATGAGTGCGAGAGGATCATCAAATACTGACGTTGCGTCTTCAAACGAGATGCCGTGCTTTTGAATGTTTCGACGAGCCTTGACGGGATCCCATCCAAACCTTAAATGATTCACGCCTTGCCTCAAAGAGACTCCAATCCAAGTTCACTAAAGCACAGAGGCGGTAGATGGGACAACAGGTCACTCTGCTGAGTAGTCCGAATCACCGCCCGAGAGTGGCTCAAGCCAAAACTTGAGTTAAAGTTGAACTGTCGAGATCCCCAGCATCGCCTCAAGGGTGAAGTACATAAACATGAAGAGGGCAATCATAAACGTGATCACCAAGCCCAAAAACAGAGGTCGTTCCTTGGCTAGAGGCTTAATCCAGTCATAAATGACATAAAACGTGCCAAAAATGAAGGTAATCAGATAGCGAGGATAGCGGGAGACGTTTAACCAGAAATTTTCGTTACCAGTAGCCATGAGATCTCAGAGACGATAAGCGGTTA
>CAZXWM010000195.1:0-7606 GCA_964644215.1 uncultured Phormidium sp. | reverse complement strand
TCCTCCCCGCTCTGAAGAGACGGGGCTTCCAACCATCCCAGGAGCTTTTACGTGAGAGTGGCTCTCGCGTTCGCGTTTTTTTTAAACAGTCGTGACCCTAATTGAGTAAAAGAGTCACATCATGTAGGACAAATATAATCGCTAGATATAAGACCAGATAAGGCTTTGCAAATTAAAAATTGTTTAGTACGGATTGTTCTTTATACGAGGCGATCGCCACCCATAATCCCCTAGATTCACCGCCACATTCTCCCAGAGAGGGAAGGATTCGTGTACGATCCTCTTAGGGTGGCACGACCCACCGTGCCGAGGGGTCGGATACTCCGACCAGGGATAGATCTCGAAGCGCGTGTATGGAAGCCGAAGAACTGTTACAAAAATATGCAGCGGGCGTGCGGCGATTTATTGGCGTTAATCTAAGCGAAGCCAACCTCAGCCAAGCCAATCTCACCCGAATTAACTTACGGAACGCCTGTTTGAGCGTTGCCAATCTCAGTGGTGCTAATTTAAGCAAAGCCAATCTCAAAGGGGCCAAACTCAACGTCGCCAAACTCAGCAGTTGCAACCTGCGAGGGGCCAATCTCCGAGATGCCGATCTCAATGTAGCCAATTTAATCCGGGCTGACTTGAGCGGGGCCGATCTCTATCAAGCCTCCCTCATTCGTACCGAAATGTTGCGAGCCGACTTGAGTGGCGCCGATTTACGCGGCGCGAACCTCAGCGGGGCCATGCTCAAAGAAGCTAAACTGCCTCGGGCCAACTTTCAAGGGGCCAACCTCAGCGAAGTCGATCTCAGTTACGCCCAAATGCGCGGGGCGAACCTAGAACAAGCCACCTTTCGGCGTACTAATCTGCGCTGGGCCGATATGAGTGGAGCCAGTTTGCGCAATTCCGAGCTGCGACAAGTGCGCCTCAGTGGCGCTAAACTCATCGAAGCCGACTTGCGGGGAGCGAATTTACGCTGGGCCGATCTCAGTGGGGCGAGTTTGGCCGGAGCCGATCTCAGTGGGGCGAAACTCAGTGGGGCCAACCTCAGCGGCGCCAACTTAACCGGGGCCAACTTACTCGATGCGAGTCTCGTTTACGCCGATCTCACCCGCGCCACCCTCACCAATGTGGATTGGATGGGAGCGGATTTGAGTGGGGCCACCCTCACCGGGAGCAAACTCTATGGTGTCTCTCGTTTTGGCTTGAAAAGCGAAGGAACCGTCTGTGACTGGGTTGATTTAAGTCCGAATGGGGATGGCTCTAAAATCCAACGGTTTCGCCCGGAACAGGTCGAAGAATTTTTTAATGAATCATTACCGACGGTTCGCATTTTAGTTGATGCCGTGCTCGACCCGGCTGCCCATGTGGCTCTAGCTCAGGTTTACTACCATATTGCCCGCTATTTTCCTAGTTTAAAGCGATCGCCCAACATTGATGTTAGCGATCGCCGCACCGTGATCACCTTCCGCCTCGACAACGACCTACAACTGTTTTCGACGGCCTACATTACCGTTGTGCCCTTCCAAGACGCAACGGCCACCCAACGCAATATCCAAAATCTGGTCCAACTGCTACAAACCAAAGAACGCGAAAACCTTGACGTTGGCCATTTTCGTTACATCCAACGGCTACGGGTTTTCTTTGAGCAAACTGTTGAACGAGCCAACAGCCTCCGCAACAACGAACCCGACAACCTGATTCCCAATGCCGGACAGGCGTTTTTCGAGGCTCCCACCCACGTCATTCTCTCGAACTCCAAAAACCAAACCATCGAAGTTCAGCATCATCCTCAGTTCGGCAAGCAACGGCTTCAAGCCGCTAACCGCGTCAATCCCATCGAACCCCCCTATCCTGAAGTCTGTAACCAGATTCTGCCTCCGCCCTTTGTGATCTTTGATTTCGTCAAAACAACTGTCACCGATCTTAACCCCGACCCCCTTTAATAGAGGAACCAAAATGGCACCTAAAATAGTGCCTAAGAGGGGTCTGAGGCGATCGCCTCGGGTCATCTCAACTGAGATGGCGATCGCGCAACGAACCCGAGACACTAGGGAAAGGCTCTCAATTCTTGTTACGATTTGGGGTGCGCTTCGGTGGTTTGGTGCCGACGACTGGCTTCATAACGAGGATAAAGTCCCATGACCCTTAAAGAACTTTTAGAAAAATATGCTGCCGGAGAACGGGACTTCGGTGGCATCATGCTGTCCGAAGCGAATCTCAGCCGTATTAACCTCAGCGGCGCTAATCTCAGTCAGGCCATTCTGAGTATCGCCAACCTCAGTGGCGCCAACCTCAGTGGCGCGAATTTGAGCTACGCCAAAATGAATGTGACTCGCCTCAGTGGCGCGAACCTGGTGCGAGCCAATTTAGAAGGGGCGATTCTCAATGTTGCCAATATGATTCGGGCCAATCTCAGCGGCGCGAATCTCAAAGATGCAGCCTTGATTCGGGCCGAGATGATTCGGGCTAACCTCAGTAATGCGAAACTGACAGGCGCAAACCTCAACGCGGCTGATTTACGCGAATCGACCCTCAGACAAGTCGATTTAACCGGCGCAAACCTCAATGAAGCCGACTTACGAGGCAGTTCTCTGATTGCGGCGATTCTCCTCAACGCTAATCTAATTGGCACAGATTTTAGTAAGGCCGATTTAACCGGCGCCGATTTAAGTCATGCTGAACTGCGTCATGCGCGTCTCCATCGTGCCAATTTGAGCGGTGCGAGTTTGCGAGGGGCGAACTTGCGTTGGGCCGATTTGAGTGGCGCTAATCTCCGCTGGACCGATTTGAGTGAAGCGAAACTCAGTGGTGCCAACCTGATTGGGGCCGATCTCAGTTGTGCCAATCTCCTCAATACCAGTTTTGTCCATGCGGATTTAACCCAAACCAATTTAATTCGCGCCGATTGGGAGGGAGCGGATTTGAGTGGCGCGATTCTAACCGGGGCGAAACTCTATGGGGTGGCTCGCTTTAATTTGATAACGGAAGGCATGAGTTGTGATTGGCTGGATTTGAGTCCCAATGGAGATCATAGCCAAATTGCCCGGTTTAACGCGCAGAATTTTGAAAAGTTTTTCAATCAAACGCCGCCGGTGGTGCAATTGGTGATTGATACGCCCATTAGCAGTGATGCTCATCGAGTTCTGGCGGGGATTTATCATCAATTAAGCCAACAATATCCAGAGATGAGTCAACCCCCCAGTATCGATGTGGGCTATCGACGCACGGTTCTGACGTTCCGGGTTGATGGTGATGAGTTGTTGCTTCCGACGGCTTATGTGGCGGTATTACCGTTTCAGGATGCGACGGAAACTCAAAAAACTCTTGTTAATCTGGTTCGTTCGCTGCAAAGTAGCAGTCCTGAATTGTCGGGGGTGAAGGCGGCGAATCAGGCGGCGAAGTTGAGTGTGGCCACGATTCAACGCTTGCGGAAGGTGAGTGGGTTAACTTGTCCCCAGGTGGAGGGACATTCTGAGTTAGAGTTTTTTCAGGCCCCGACTCAGACGATGGTGGCCAATTCCAGTGATTTGGGATTGACGATTTATAGTAATCCCATGTTTGGTAAGCGTTTTTTCAATGCGGCTGAGTTGGGGATTCCCCTTAGTGCGCTTTCGTCGCAACGAGCTCAGGTGGTTTTGCCGTCTGCGGAGGAGATTTTACGGTTCATTCAAGGGTTTTATTCGTTTGACTAAGGGGGTTTAGGGAATTGGCTAGATTTGGGGTGGCCTGGAAATCCGATCGCATCGTGGCGACGTAATGAAGGAAAGCCCCAACTTAGTTTGCTATGGTCTTAGGACAAACAGGAACTGTTCAACTCGCAAGACGTGCTGCTATATCTATGTCAGTGACTGATGTTGACTTATATGAACAACTGCAAACCGGCGATCGCCTGGCGTTGGGGCAGCTTTATGATCGCTATGGCGGTTTAGTCTATGGACTGAGTTTAAAGGTTCTGGGTAATCCCCAGGAGGCGGAGGATTTAACCCAGGAGATTTTTTTGATTCTCTGGCGGAAACAGAACTATGACCCCAGTCGCGGCAAACTGAGTACCTTTTTAATGATGTTAACGCGATCGCGGGCTATTGATCGGTTGCGATCGCGAGGACGCAAACGTAAATTTCTTGGACGTTGGGGCGCAACCCTGAGCGAAGATACGATGACGACTCACACCCCCTTTGACGAAATTTCGTTAAGTGAACGTCGAGATACTGTCCGTCAAGCCTTAGATCAGCTTCCTGAAAAATATCGCTCAATTTTGGAGTTAGCCTATTATCAGGGAATGAGTCAATCGGCGATCGCAGACCATTTAAATATGCCCCTAGGAACGGTGAAAACGCGATCGCGCAAGGGATTATTAGAACTTCGAGAACACTTACAAGAATGGATGGGGTAATCCTATGAGCAATCTCTCACCAGAGCGCCTTCAAGAACTAGCAGCAGGTTACGTTCTTGGAGATTTATCCTCTGAAGAACGTCAATTATTTAAAACACAATTACAACTGCACCCGGAACTGGCTGAGGATGTTCGACATTTACAGGATGTTCTCGGGGCCATGCCCTATGGCTTGCCGGAAACACCGCCCCCAGCGGGCCTACGCGATCGCATCCTGGTGGCCGCCACGACCGAGATGAGCGATGATTCAGTGCCACAACAGGGGGCTGTAGTTCCCTTCAAACGTCCTTCTCAGGGCTTTCACTGGCAACGTTGGGCCAGTGGCGTTGCAGCGGTTTTAGCAGCAGCCCTTTTGCTGGATAATCTACGCTTGCGAGACCAACTAAATTATACTCAGGCTCAACTCCAAGGTCAAGAGTATTCAGAGATGCTTGTTGCCCCATTGGATGCAGTTTTAGTCAGTCAATGGGATGGATTAAATGAAATTACCGAAGACCACCTAAAAGCCTTGACTCGAAGCGAAGGTCCAATGGACTATAATGCTGATGATTTAACATCAATTATTGAGCGTTTTGATAGTCAGTTTGCCTTTTCTGAGACCAATCCTGTGATTCAAAAACAGGGGATTCAGTTAATGGGAGGAACCCTCTGTGTGTTTGGCAAAATCTACGGAATGCGTTATACTTATACCACAGAAACAGGGCAAACTTTATCTTTCTATCAAATTGATACTCGGGAAGAAAACCTAGCGTTGCCCGACTTAGGAACAGGAAAAGTTTATGTCAGTCAACCCGGCAAACCTCGGATGGTTCTTTGGGCTGAAGATGATTATGTCTATGCGATCGTAGCAGAACTTCCTGCTGATGACTTGCGGTCTTTATCTGCCAACATTGTCAGACAATAGTCGTAGCATGGGGGAACCAACATCAAGGGAATCAATGACTCAGCAGACCAATACTGCTCAATCATGTTGCTCAATGTTGTATAATCAGGGTGGTACTGTTGTGGTCTTAAATCAGAAAAACTCCCATGACTCCCGAAGAAATCCAAACCACCCTCGAACAGATGTTAGCCGTACAGCGGGAACTCCAAGAAGGTCAGTTACGACTTCAAGAAGGCGACCTTAGACTTCAGGAACGCCAAAGGAAGTTTCAGCAGGAACAAGAAGCCCAAAAAGCAGTCCTCGATGAGTTAATTGAACGCTACGGCGACCTTTCAGCCAATTCTGAACGTCAACAGAGAATTTTGGAACAGTTGATTGGCTATAGCTTGACCAATGAATCAGAACATATGACCTTAGAGGAGAAATTAGAGGCGTTACAAGCGCGAGTGCAACGGCTAGAAAATCGTAACTAGGGTTGAAACGTCTCTAGCCTAAAACGGTTTTATACTCCTATTTGTTGCGATAACGGCTTATCCTGCTGATACTCCAATCCTAATTTCAGGGATATCTCAGCTTTCTGTAACTCCGTCCCCAAATAGAGGGCGTGTTCCGTCTCCAAAACTGGACAATCCGCAGCAAGTTGTTGATAAAGTCGTTTGGCTGTTTTCGCCACATAACAGCCCACCGGTTCACCACTACCAGGAGTCAGATGTTCCACAACCAGTTCACCGCCACTGACGAGAATCGTAAAACTCCCGGAGGGGTCGGAAAAACTGCGATTTTTCAGAAGTTGGGGATACTGTTGTTCGATGAGTGTATCAGCGTTTTCCCAACAGTCATCGTAGATATGGGCGCTTTCGCTAATCGTAATCAGGGGACCGAGGCGCAACTGAAGTCCGCTGTTGCAGCCTTCAATGTGTTGCTTCAGATGCCGTTGCAACGCCCGTAAGCCCATGGCATTTGCTACCCAAGCCCCAAACATATCATTGCTGCGAAACGTAGCCGTTAGAGACAATTCTCCGTCCACAATTCGAGTCCAAATATGATTGAGACAGGGAGGACTTCCGTTGGCTTGGCCGTCTTGCTGGGCATCCCAGAGAGACATCACGGCCCGGGCCGAGTCGGGATTATTGCTGAGTTGCTGAATCACTTGTTGGATTTGGTCAACCCCAAACCAAGATCTTAACCGCTGGCCATACGTATATTTCACCCCTTCCTCTGAAACCGCATCATCTTGAATTTGACCGATATAATCGGCGACAAAATCCCGAGAAACGGGTAAATAGTTGGGATTGGGGAAATAAAAGTCGGAGGGTTCGTCGGTAACGATCGCCATCAGGTTAATCAGTTCCTGCCACTGGCTATCATGTTGAGTATTGCGTAGAGTTCCCGTCCGACGAATGCGGTGAATGAGTTTCACCCAAGTTTCAGCGATGGTTCGTCCTTCGAGGCGATGGCCATAGCGTCGGCCGGGTTTTAGGGGAGATTCGACAATAGACTCGGGGAAGCTTTGGGGAACACCCCAGGGTTCAGGGGTTGGGCCATGGGCGATTTTTTGGACGAGATGGAGGGCGGATTTGACATCCTCAACCCGATGACAGGTGATAGACTGCCGGAGAGTGGCGATCGCCCCCTCAGGAAGTTCTTGATCTAAATAGCCCACAATGGGGGAGTTAATCAGCCAGCAATCCCGGCCGCTATCGGTTTGTCCGGGACGCACCCCCTGGGCGAAGAAGTCCGCCAAACAACGACCACTGCCCGCATTACGGTCTTCGCGGGTAGCATCGACAATGATGAGATGACGAACTTGGGGGTTGAGTAACAGATTGCGAATGAGAACACTAATGCCGCGCGTGGGACTGTAGAGTTGTCCAATAACCGCGTAATCCTGGGGTTGGAGATGTTTGGCGATCGCCTCTTTCACCGTCCAACCGCTGACAATGGCCGTTGTCCCTGTGCCGCAAATGAGTTGATTGGGCTTATAGTGAGGCTGATAGGGCTGGGGCATGGTGGGGGGAGAAGGGAACAGGGAACAGAAATCAGGTAGGGGCGTACCCTTGTGGTCGCCCTCTTCCCCGAGGAACTGGAATTAACTTCGAGGAACTGGAATTAACGATTTTTTAGTAACTTTTGATGATGGAACGGACGATCGCCGAGATTAACGAGAAAATCGAAGCTGGGAAAGTCTCAGTCTGGACGGTAGAGGAACTCAAGGCCCGAGTGGCGGATATTGGCGTGACCCAAGCCACGAAACAGGTGGACGTGATCACCACCGGTACCTTTGAACCAATGGAGTCCAGTGGGGCCATCCTTAATATCGGACATACTGACCCGCCGATCAA
>CAZXWM010000194.1:0-7665 GCA_964644215.1 uncultured Phormidium sp. | reverse complement strand
TTGAGGTGTTACCGAATGAGGTGGTATTTGAAGCTGATGAGGTGGTGGCTGAGGTAACGGTTGATTTAGATGATAATCTCGATGAGGTGGGAAATCGGGTGTATTGGCTCATTGAAGCCGCTCGTTTTCAGGGGGAACGGGAGGGGATTTTACCGGCGCAAATTCAAGTTGTTGGCGGTCGTCCTCAGGAGTTTCGTGAGTTCTTGGAACGCCTTTTAGAACAGTCAGGAGAGGTGACAATTCAAGCAGTTGCTCAGGAACTAACCTATACCACCGGCCCTCTATTTTTGAATATCAAAGTTATTCAAAATGATGAGGTTTTATTCGAGTTAATAGTTGATGGTTCACCGGAATAGAGGCAAACCCTTGTGGCGTGCCCTCCCTTAGTGTTTATGTTTTGCACGATTATCAAAAAAATGGTATATTTTTTAGTGTGAAAATTATCTCGACAATCCTACATTTTCTCAATCAGCCTGAATCCTAAAAACCCGTTATTGTCTAAGTTGAAAGCGAAATATGACACGGCGATCGCCAGGATCATCCCGCTCAGGATTCGCATCGAGTGCGCCACGGCCTGCTGGGAGAAGTTTTTGCTGAAACGCCTCTTTATTGGGAAATTGAACAGCATCAGATGCAATGTAGTTAAACACAGCTTGCGATCGCAGCAAACTGAGGTTTAAATTTGCCGCCGCTGTTCCACTGGAACTGGTATGGCCTTCAATGATAATACGAACAATCTCGTTTTCTAAGTCAGGATAGCTAAAAATAACTTGGCTATAGGTGGGAATAAATTGTTGTAAAAACGCTTGTCCTTCTGGCTTTAACGTCGCACTATTGTAGTCAAAGAGAATGCGATCGCCAATACTCACATCCCCCGTGCGCTCATCGACTTCAATATCTTGGCCGCCTAACTCTCGTTCAATTGCATTGAGAACCACAATCGGTAACTGCTCAAACGCCTGTTGATAGTCTCGCAACTTCACCATCACCGTCACAAACAACAACGCAAAAAATAGCAACAAGCCGGACATCAAATCGCCAATCGAGAGCCAAATCCCCGACTCGTCGCCATCCCGGATATCTGGATTAAATTCGTCAATCATGGGGTTTCCGTCTCCTCCCTAATCTGAGAGTTTTCCTCGTTGTCAATCCCGGATAACTTCTCATCTAACCTCGCCTCTAAACTCTCTCGCCAAGAGTCTACCACCGTCTCTAAGCCTTGGCGTTGTTTCACTAATGTATATTTTAGTAATTCATTTTGCTGGGAAAAATAGTTATCTAACGCATCTTGATAATCCAAGCGGAATCGTTCTAACTCCCGTTCAACGGTTTGGCGACTGTCTTGGATGAGACGATCAATGGTGTCTAAACTCGCCACTAACTGCGATCGCGCCTGCGTCATCGTAGCCACCGTTTCCTCCCCCACCGCTTGCAACACTTGAGCCTGACTGGCAAAACTGCCCTGACTTTGCTCTAAAATCCCCTCAGTTCGTTGCTGAACGTCATCGAGAAGCGATCGCTGCATCTGAAAACTTCGCTCCAACGCCGTTTGACTATACTCCTGAACCTGGTTTAACGTCTGATCAAGGCGATCGCACACCGCCAACAAGCTTCGATTCGTCTCCTCCTGAACCCGGTTCATCCCCGCAATCTCTTGCGTCAACGTCACAATCGCTGGCTGAACCTGCTCAGAAAAGGATTCCGAAACCCCCTGAAGCGCCAGGTGAGTGTCTTGAAGTAACTGCTTCTGTTGCTGAACTTGTTGCGCCAGAGGCTCTAAAATTCCCTCAGTCAACTGTTCTTCGAGCCGTTCCCATCCCGGAACTGGGGTAGGCGGCTGAACCTGTTGCTGAACCTGCTCAAACAGCGTCAGTTGGCGTTCTTGAATCTCACGGATTTGTTGCAGTTCCCGCAAATCCCCCCGTTGCGCCTCTCGAACCAGACGTTGTAAAAGTTGACTGGGAGGCCGCCAAATTGCAATCTGACTAAACTGCGATCGCAACCATTGACGCCGCCACACTCGCACTCGCTCGCTCATTCCCAACAGCAACACCAAAACACTGGCGCTTCCCAATCCCCACAAAGAGGTGGCGAAGGCTACCTGCATCCCCGCCAACAGTTGGCTACTGGTGTCGAGAAGGCGATCGGTTGAGGTGATTGCATCGAGGCGAACTCCTTGCAAGCCGTGATAGATGCCGCTAAAGGTTCCCAACACCCCTAACCCCGTCAGCAGAGTAGGTGCAGCCGCCACGGGACTGCGGGGAACAGGGGAGGTTAGGATGGCAGGATAGGTGAGACAGATAACATGGCGTTGTTGGCGATGGAGACGAAACTGATTGGGAGTTTCAGGGGAACAGTCTCCATCGAGATGTTCGAGCAGCCAACGAACTTGCTCTAGGTTGAGAGTGTCAAGGGGGATACTCTCCTCATCGGGGTGCGATCGCAACAGTCGAATCCCCTCAGCGGTGGCGCGACAGCGATGGATACAATCGCGGTAGGTGGCGCGACATTCGGTCACAATCGCCAGGGTGGCGAGACTGACGATGAGATAAATAAAAAGCGTATCGAGGTGATTCAGTAGTTGCACCGACTGGGGTCCCAGGGGGGTCTCTTGATTTGTTATCTTATCAGCAACACTTCCCCTCACCCCCATCTTACGGCTCATGTTTGGCGTCATCTTTGCTCGCGTTTCCCTTGGCTTTCGTACTCCCCCAGTTCACCAACTCCTCTTGGCGACGCTTGGCTGGCTGGCAACTCTGGCGACATCTGTTGCGGCTGAGTTTACGATTGATGTTGGGGTGGTGCAGCGGTTTGGAGAACAGGCCGGCGATCGCCTAGTGTTAGAAGATGCTGGAGACGGAACCCTGACGCTCACGTTTGAAGCTGGCGATGGAACCAGGCAAACTCAGCAACTCGACGAGTTAACCCTGGAATTGCTCATTCAGCCGTTGATGGAACCGGTATTGGAGGAACGAGTCGTTCTCAGCAGCCACCGCAGTTTTGAAAACGCTGAACAAGCGGCCAAGGATTGGCGCGATCGCGGTGTTGAGGTAGAAATCGCTCAACCCAGTGATATTTGGCAAGTTTGGGCCGCTCGCGATGTCTATCAAACGCCATTATTGCGTCGTTTGCTCATCGAAACCCTCGAACGTCAAGGATTCGATATCGCCAGGTTACAAAGCCAGATGCGCGATCGTCGCTATCAAGCGGGATGGGAAGCTGATGGATTTCGCTACAATCGCGACAGGCTCACGGTGACGGCTAGTTCCCGAACCATTCAAGTGGCCACGGATGGGGTACAGCGAACCTATGGCGGTCAGATGCAGTTACAACCCAATGCTTATGGCAGTTATACTCTGGTGAATACGGTTCCCCTCGAAACCTATTTACGGGGTGTGGTTCCCCATGAAATTGGCCCCACGGCTCCCTATGCGGCGGTGGAAGCTCAAGCGATTATTGCTCGAACCTATGCGGTGCGCAATTTACATCGTTTTGCGATCGATAATTATGAACTCTGTGCAGACACCCATTGTCAGGTGTATTGGGGATTAGATAATACGGTGGCTACGGCCGATCGGGCGATCGCCGCCACGTCGGGTCTGGTGTTAACCTATGATGATGAGCCAATTGATGCGCTCTATTCTTCGACGACTGGTGGCGTAACTTCCCCATTTCAAGATGTTTGGTTAGGGGAGTCTCGTCCCTATTTAGTGGCTCGGGTAGATGCTCCCACGTCCATCTGGGATTTAGCGGCGAAACCCCTCGATAGTGAAGCCAATTTTCGCGAGTTTATGGAACTCAAGCAGGGGTTTAATGAGTCGGACTGGAATACGTTTCGTTGGCGCGAATCCACCAGTCTTAAAGAGATGACGGAGTTTCTTAAACGCTATTATCGTCGCAATAATCGACCCATTGATTTTAGTGAGGTGCGGGAAGTGGCGATTGTGGAGCGATCGCCTGCGGGACGTGTTCTCAAGATGACGATTACCACGGATTCGGGAATCATTGAAATTCCCAATGATGAAATTCGGAATGCGTTTTATCCCCCCATTAGTACCTTTTTCTATATTGAGCCAATTTATGATGATGACGATCGTGATGATGACAACAATAATGGCCAAGATGATGATGGCCAAGACGGCGATCGCACTTTAGAAGGTTATACCTTTATTGGTGGAGGCTTTGGCCATGGTGTCGGACTCAGTCAAACCGGCTCCTACAATTTGGCCAATCTCGGCCAATCTAGCCGAGATATCCTCGAATTTTACTATCCAGGGACTCAGTTACAACCTCTAGATGAGATTTCTCAGTTCTTTGCTGGCCGCGATTGAGCCTTCAGCGTAACCCCTTCGACGAGTCGCCAAATCAACCCCGATCTGTTTTTTTGAGCAGGTTTGTAACGATATTCTAACGATAGTCTCGTTTCTGCCTATTTTATGTTATAATTTAGGTAACATATCGCAATTAGGGGTTAAATACTCCCACGGGCTTCATTCTCGGACGTGCTAAGTCAAACATCTAAGCTGCGCAATTTTTCGCTTCTTGCCATTGATTTTTTAAACAACAAGTTTTAGAGCAGAATCACCCAGAGAAGACTTATCTTTGTAACGTTCAGTAACGATATTCTAACGATAGTCTCGTTTCTGCCTATTTTATGTTATAATTTAGGTAACATATCGCAATTAGGGGTTAAATACTCCCACGGGCTTCATTCTCGGACGTGCTAAGTCAAACATCTAAGCTGCGCAATTTTTCGCTTCTTGCCATTGATTTTTTAAACAACAAGTTTTAGAGCAGAATCACCCAGAGAAGACTTATCGCCGAGCAATTTTCCCAAGGCCCACCGTAATCGCCAACAACAGCCCCAGGCCCAACAAACCCGCCAAAGGATTGCCATCAATTCCCGTTAACAGCATCGGATAGGGCGGCGAAGGTTGCCACATCTCCCCCACCGTCAACAGATAATAACTCGCCACCAGACCGCCGTGAAAGCCAATGGCTGCACCCAAACGCCGTTCAGCGCCAATCGTCAATTGCACTAAAATCACCCCCAAGAGAAGCAAGCCCAAAAACTGAGGTGCTGTGCGCCAGATTTCTCCTGGGGGTTTAATAAAATGGAGCAAGGCGAAAATAACACCATTCAGGATGATAGCCTTGCCTTGAGAATAGTCCCGTCGTAACTCATCCCAAAGCCAACCGCGAAAGAGGAGTTCTTCAGCCAAGCCAACAGCCAGACCGACAAGAATCGCCTCTAAGAATATCTTAAGAGACGGGAGCGTTTGCCAAGCCATCCAACCGCAACTCACCTGAACCAGAACCAGTACCGCCATCGCCGCAGCTGCCCCTAACACTCCGCCGCCGAACTCCCCAACCTGGCGACGACTCCATCCCAAGCCATAGGCGCGAAACGGCTGCGATCGCCCATACACCCGAGTTCCCCACAGCTTCAAGAGAATCAGAAACTCGACATAGAGAATCCCCGTCGCCAAAATGCTGGCGCTATTGGCATCCTCCACCCAAGCATAGATAGGAAGGGCCAGCGGCAGCCAAACCAGGAGTAACAGTCCCACAAAGCGACTTAAACGGCCCAAGAGGGGGCGATCGCCCCAAGATTTGCGAAACATCCCCAATAACCCCGTTACTCCTGGAAATCGACTCCTAGCCGCGAACTCCTAGAACCAGAAAGTGAGCTGAGGATATGAGCAATTTTGAGCAGATTTTGGGCAAAACTTGGCTAAAATCTGCGGATTAGTCATCGGGTTCAATAGAACTACTCAAACCATGACGACGTAGAGTTTCGCAGTAAAATTCCGCGTGTTCCTGGGCACAAGTAATCACCAATGCTTTGCCATTGGTATGAGCTTCCATCATAATGCTAACGGCCTGGGGCTGGGTGATAGCCGGAACCGTTTGCACCAGCGTCTGTACAACATACTCCATCGAATTAAAATCATCGTTGTGGAGTAACACTCGATAACGCGGTGCATGTTTACGGACTGTTGAACGTTTTTCGAGAGTTTCGACAGACACGGTAGGACTCCTTATAGACTAGGGTTGACGAAAACAAGATAGCAGGGACAAGATAGCAGCGTTTGTCCCCTAGACATGAATGATGCGGGCTAGGGTCTCAGAAGACCCCAATCAAAACAGCGATATATTTTATTTATGGTAAAACGAGAACCAGCGTTTATCAACAGGCTCGCCTCACACTCAGGGAGAAACGAAGGTTGCCCCAAGTGACGTGGTATACAGACCCAGACCCAGGCCCAATGATAGAATGACCATGGTCTAACGTCGCGTTCAACACCACAGAGGTAACCTCAAATGCTACCCTTTGATCTGATAGCTTTGGCGATCGCCGCCGGTTGCCTATACTGGTTTCGTCAAACCTCCGAAGACATTTACAGTATACTCGCAGCCATGACGGGATTGGTCAGCCTAGTGGTGGGATTTGCCCTCTCTCCTTGGCCCGTTCAGGTGGCGATCGTCCTGGCCCTGTCATTGCTCGAACGTCTCTGGGTTGAACCCAAACGTCGCCGAGGGTCCCTCTACCGCTAACGCCTCTCGTTCCCTAGACCTGGTTTTTGACGACTTTGACCTCATCTTCTACGCCTATCTCGACGCCAACAGTATCTGTTGTCATCCCCATCTATAACGGTGCAACAGATCTGCCGGAATTACTGGCCTGCCTAAAACAGCAAACCTATCCCGCCGAGGCGATCGAATATCTACTCGTCGACAACAACAGCCAGGACAACACCGCCGAGCAATTAGAGAAAGCGGCCCAAGCGGCAAAAATTCCCCTCAAACCCCTATCCGAAGCGAAAATCCAGAGTTCCTACGCGGCCCGTAACCGAGGCATTAAAGCCGCCGCCGCTGCTCTCATCGCCTTTACCGACGCCGACTGTCGCCCGGAACCCACCTGGCTCGAACAGCTGCTGCAACCCTTTTCCAACCCGGAAGTAGGGATTGTCGCCGGTGAAATCTTGGCCCTACCGCCGCAAACCTTTCTCGAACGCTACGCCGAAGAGCAAAAAACCCTCTGCCAAGCCTACACCGTGCAACATCCCTATTGTCCCTATGGACAAACGGCTAATTTAGCCATCCGTCGCCCAGCTTTAGAGACGGTGGGCCTATTTCGCCCTCATCTAACGACGGGAGGCGATGCCGATTTATGTTGGCGGATTCTCCGCAACACCGATTGGCAACTTCAGTTTGCGCAAACCGCCATCGTGCGTCATCGTCATCGCGCCACCTGGGAGGAGTTAGAGAAACAATGGCGACGCTATGGGGAGTCCAATCGTTATCTGCATGAGTTACATGGGGTTGAGTTACAACCCACCCAGTCTCCAGTGCGTCCTCTCTTGCGTTGGGCCTTGCGATCGCTGCCCCGTCAGATGGTCAAATGGGGCTTAGGGCGCGGCAGTCTCGTCTCAACGCTCTCGCCAGTTGTCGGTGTTTACACCTCTCAAGCCCGACAACGAGGCCAAGCCGAAGCCCAACTCCCCGACGCGGCCCGCGAGATTGAATACTTAACAGACACTTAATAATGTACATTTAAAACAAAGACAATGCTATTTTAGCAATATTCAAGAAGTTATTGCCGTACTAATATATCTGTCTAAAAAGCACCTCCCTCCCCCCTCGTCCCCCCTCGTTCCCCCT
>CAZXWM010000193.1:7113-7696 GCA_964644215.1 uncultured Phormidium sp. | reverse complement strand
GGGCGGCGGGGGCTAGGGCCTCTCCGGCGGACTTGATATCGCCTCGGGTGGCCCGGGCTAAGCCGCAAATGGTTGGGCCATCGGGGGTTCCTACCTGTTCAGCGATACCTTGAACCGCCTCAAAATCACCGGGGCTGGCGAAGGGGAATCCGGCTTCGATGACATCTACCCCGAGACGGGCCAGTTGACGGGCGATGGTCAACTTTTCCTCTTTATTGAGGGTGGCCCCAGGGGACTGTTCGCCATCCCGTAAGGTGGTGTCAAAGATGATAATGCGATCGGGCTGTTGGCTCATAGGATACCTCGGTTGTATCAAGGGTACTCAAAACGGGTTAACCCCCAGGAAACCGAGAGTTTGGAGAGGAACTCCCGGTGTGGAGGGAAAGGGTTAATAGTCTAGTTTCTCTATTTTGTCGCGAATTTCGTTGAGGTCAATGTAGCGATCGGTGGCGTTACGCAATTCGCGAGCAATCATCCCCTCGGTGGAGACCACGGTGATGTGGGTATTCTTAGAACGTAGTAGTTCGATCGCCCGCTCGAAGTCTCCATCTCCACTAAATAGCACAACTCGGTTGTACTGATC
>CAZXWM010000193.1:1807-7103 GCA_964644215.1 uncultured Phormidium sp. | reverse complement strand
ACCCCCGTTGATCTTGGGGATCTTTTAGGCCCGTGTACCAGAAGGCGTTGACGAGGGTGGTACTGGTGTATTGACTTCTGAAATAGTCGAGAACTCGTCGAGGGTCAAAGAACCATCCATTTTTTTGTTGTGCGTAGAACATATTATTCCCATCCACAAAAATGGACAGGCGATCGGTGTCATAAATCATTAATGCTATACCTGAGTTTGGTTTAAATGTAAAAGGTTAGAAATCAATCGGGACTAAACGTAAGATAGAAGTTCAGCCTACAGACTCGGGCGAGTGCAAGCCATGCCAGAACGATCGCATTGGGGATCATCCTTGGGCCAATCACTCATGAAGGTCTATTCCCGGATGAGGAATTAAGATACGACGCAACACTGTGCATCGTTGTGCATCTTGAAGTCCAAGGGGGCGATCACAGAATAACCACCCTGTTCAGCTTAACATTTCGTTAAACTTTTATCCTCTCAACGGGTTCAATCACTCTCGTCCTGGAGTCTGTCACGGAGTCTATGGCGTTAAACCATATTCGTTTCAATCGCCCAACGAGCTAATTCGGTGCGGTTGTGAAGTCCGGTTTTGCCGAGCATATTCGACACATGACTTTCAATGGTGCGCTGACTTACCTTCATTTCCAAAGCGATTTCCCGATTCGCCATTCCCCGGGCCACCCACTGAACCACTTTAAGTTCCGTCGGCGTTAATTCCACCCCAGCGCGCACTTTCAGCGGTGGTGCATTGTCATGACCGGAAAACTTACGGGCCATCAGACGAGCGGCTTGTTGCAGAGAAGACTCCACTTGAGCCACCAGTTCATCGGGTTCAAAGGGTTTGACCATATACACATCTGCCCCAGTATTTAAGCCTTTAACCCGATCTTGGCTTTGGCCTTTCGCCGAGAGAAAAATCACAGGAACCCAACTGGTGCGAGGATTGTCACGCACTTTCTGCACAAAGCCATAGCCGTCCATTTCCGGCATCATGACATCACAAATAATCAGTTCTGGGGTGGTTTCTTCTAAAATATCGAGGGCTTCTCGTCCATTTTCCGCAGCCGTTACCTCATAACCGCGAAACTCCAAGAAATCTTTGACCAATAAAATTAAATTCGGATCATCATCAATAAGAAGTAACCGTTTGGCTGTGGGATTTTTCATAAGAGACTGTCAATATCAAAAAAATTGCTTGCTGCTCTGGCACAAGGGTTCCAATAACACCGTTGTTTATTCTAGCTTATTCCTTTCCTTAGCCGTAGCCATCCTGCTGATTTTCACTCATGAGACGACTCTTGTGGCCGAGATAGCTCTGGAGTGGAGGTGGCTGAGGCTGGCCAAATGACATACTCTTCGACAAGGCGATCGCCGATGAGATGCTCCTGAATAATCCGTTCAAGCACCTCAGGCGTGGCGTGACGATACCAAACCCCGTCGGGATAGACTAACAGGATCGGTCCTTGAGTACAAACTCGCAGACAGTTGGCTTTCGTCCGGAAAACACAGACCGATCGCTCGTCACCGCTGCGATCGAGCTGCAACTCCTTCAAGCGCCGTTTCAGATAATCCCAGGCCGCAACTCCCGCCTCCTGAGAACAGCATTTCGGCTTGGTTTGATCAGCACAGAGAAATAGATGTCGCCCAATCCGGGGGATATCCAGAGCCTCGATACAATGGCGGAGCGCCGTGGGGTCACCACAGACAGACGAGTCCGCCGGAGTGTCAGGTGCAATGGAGGGCGTAGGCTCACTCATGGACATAACGAGAATCTCGACGCAAAAACAACCGGGGTTAGCTGCTCCCGAACTCCAGTGTAGCGGATTGACTCCCCGAGAGCGGCCCACTCTAACGAAGCGACCAGTCTTCTATCTTCCATTCCCCATCAACCCGAAGCAACTGATAAACGACCGTGAGGGGATCTGACCCCGTAGAATTGATGGCTTGTTCGCCTTCATAGAGCGTCCCGACTTCTTGCACCGTTGCCTCAACCTCAGCCTCATCGGAGGTTTCGTTCGCCAAGTCCACAGACTGCACCGTCACCTGATGCTGGTCGTACTGCCAATACCAGCCGTTGCGCCGCGCATTTTCGGCTCGGCGTTGCCATTCACTCAAGGCCGGCCCCGTCAAGGCCGTGGCCAAGCCATCGAGATTATGGTCTGGACCCACGGCCTGGGATTTAACCGAAAGCCAGCGTTCAATGGTCGCTTCGGCCACCTCACGAATCAGAGGAGCCTCCGTATCTCGGGCGGGTTCAGGCTCTGGGAGTTCAAACAGTGGCTCACTGAGGCTAACATCAGCGCCATTATCGCTCAGTTGCGGCCCAGAAATGCCCAACAACGCCGCCAAGCCACTCAAGAGACTGCTGAGGACAATCCACAACAGCACCAGGGCCAGTAGGCCTCCTCCAATTAAGACGAGGAGGCGATCGAGTTTCACTCCCCCTCGCCGCGATCGCGTGGAGGGGCCAGTTGAGGAGACAGAATCTCGCCGTCGTCGCCGTCGGGGTCCAGAAGTCGAGGAGTCTGGGGTCATCGAATCAGGGGGAGTGAAGGGATTGGCCCCCGGAAAACGGGGGGTACTGACCGAGGTGCGCCCTAGGGACCCGCTGTTCTGAGACGGGGATAAGTCCCAGGAGGGACTGCTACGGCCCATTGAACCGGTCGTTGGAGAGGATTGGGGCGATCGCCCCCAATTGGCGCTACTATTGGCTGCACTATTGGAGACGTGACTGGGGCTGTAGTCCAGGGCAT
Source organism: uncultured Phormidium sp. (assembly GCA_964644215.1). Classification (GTDB taxonomy): domain Bacteria; phylum Cyanobacteriota; class Cyanobacteriia; order Cyanobacteriales; family Geitlerinemataceae; genus Sodalinema. The sequence continues at coordinate 4,356 of CAZXWM010000193.1, read as the reverse complement.
TCGCGCCGGCCAACACCGGCATCGAGTCCGTTGGCGGCGGCAGAGCCGTTTGAGTCGCTGAGACCACCCATTGGGCTGAGTCTTCGCTTTCTGGGGGCAGATTTTCCAGATGAGTTTGGACCCGAGGATCAGCGAAATAGTCCTTTAGGGAAGCCGTCAGATTGATTAAATCGCGGCAATGAGGGAACACCTCATCCTGAAGCCAGCGTTCTCCATAGAGGCACAGGCCGGGCAGTAAATCAGGAGATCCTTGGGAATGCTCCTGAATCAAGCGAATTGGCTCATCTTCCTGAGACAGTTCTAAGGCCCGACTGGCTTGTTCGGTTTGCCCGAGCAGCAGAGCGCAGACGGCTTGTTCGAGATGGACATCCTGACGGCGGCCGAGTTGAACCAGAAGCAACTTAGCACGATAGATGAGTCCGGGTTGTCGTTGGGCAAAGCCTCGACCCATTAGGGCATAGACGGCGAGATAGGTCGCCACAGCCGAGGGGCGACGGGCTTCGAGTTCAAAGAGGAGTTGCTGTTCGGCGGCGGTGGTGTACTGACGCAACTGTTGAATGAAGCGCAGAAAGTCATCGACATTTAACCCGGAACCATCGTCTTGGGTTCCGTCAACGCCACCGCGTTCTTGTAGCATCTCCCGCAGTAATTCTAAGCCTCGTTGTCGTAGGCTTTCTTCATCGAGGGGTAGGGCTAGGAGTTCGAGAATCCGGTAGGGACGGAGTTTTTGCAGGTCGTTTTGCATTTCACCGCGCACTTGGGGGAACAGTCCTTCTCGTAATAGCAATGCTTGTCCCGCTTCGAGGGAGGAGGCGGCATTTTCATATTGTCGTTGTTGCCATTGTTCTCGTCCCATTTCTAGGTAGGCTATGGCAACGCTGAGCACAATATCGGAGCGGAAGACGGTCTCGCTGGCGACGCTACTCTCGGGGGGACGCTGGGATAGGTGGGGACGACCGAGTTTGAGGACGAGATCATATTCTCCGAGTTCTAGGAGAATGGCTAGAGCGCCCACGAGTTGATGGGGTTCGATCTCAAGGCTAGGACTTTGACTGACCCGAGGGGGAGCGATGGGGGTCATGCCGTTGCGATCGCCCTGGGGGGAGACGCTCAACTCCTCGGGCGGCGACTCTAAGCTGTCTGCGTCATCGGCTAGGTCGCTCTCGTCGTAGGTTTTGCTCAGAAATAGGCTGTCGTAGCGAGCGCGACTCTCGGCATCGGCTAGGACGGTATAGGCTTCGTCAATCAGTTGTTTGCGCCCTTCAATGGCCGCCTCGGAATATTCTCGACGCGGCAACTGTCGCGAGCGATCGCGATAGGATTGCTGGATTTGTTCGGCGGTTGCCTGGATGGGCAAGCCCAAAATACGGTAGTAATCGAGTGGAATTAGCACGATGCTCCACTTCCCCTAGGGTGACGTCTTTAAGGATTTGATCTGGCAACGAGGACAGCCTCACCCACAGATTAACCTATCCTATCTGAAGATTTGAATGTTACTGCACTTTTTTCGTCACCGTTGTGATCTAATGTGATCTAAAATGAGGCTCTCGACAGGCATTAACATTTGTTAAGTCGTTTGTTAAGTCGTTGTCTACGATATTGCGATCGCCGAGACGACTCTGTGTTTACCATGTGGGCTTTCCTGTAGCTCGCAGCCCATAGCATAGTTAGCCCAAAAAGTCAACTACTTCCTGGGCGATCGCCTCGTTGCCATCTTTGGGCAGTTTGGCGGTTTGTTGGGCAGGGTTGGGGGAGTCTCGTAGAAACTGCCAATCCCCGGCGAAGAAGTCTTCATGGGGGATAATTTGATGCTGGCCCCATTCCTGAATCCCATCGAGGAGGATTTGGGCTTCGGCAAAGCCTTCCCGTGTCACGGAAACGAGGGGAACATCGAGGCGCAGGGCTTCGGCAAAGGTACTATAGCCGGGTTTGGAGACGACGCGATCGCACAGGGGCATGACATCCACCGGGCGATAGGCATTATCGAGGATTTTCCGTAAATTCGGCAAATCCGGGGCGTTGCGATCGAAGCTGATAAATTGCCAGTCGGGGAACTCCCGCAGACGGTGATAGGGCAAGGCCTGCAAGCCTAAGCCGCCGAAAGTGAGGAGAATGGTTTTTTCTCGGGGGGCTGTTAGGGAAAAGGTTTCTCGTAGATGCGCTTCCCTGTATTTCGGGGTTCCGCCGGTTAAGCCCACATCGCTGATGTTGGCAAAAGCTGACATGGGTTCATGGAGGGGGAGACGAAATAGGCGATCGCACTCCCCAAAACACGCCCCAATCCAATCAGCAATCTCGATAAACTCCCCACCCCAAGGGCGATAGATAAAATCCCAGCCAAAGTTACTCATCATCCAGCCCGGAACCCCGGCATATTGGGCAATTTTAGCGGCGAGGGGGGGAATATCTGCTAACACTAATCCGGCCCGATTCAGCTTAATAAAATTGACTTCCCCGGCAATCATCTCGTTTTGCCGGTTTTGGATATCCCGCAACTTCTCTAGGGTGGTGGTTTTGTCCATTTTGAGGCTATCGGCTTGAATCACCCC
>CAZXWM010000193.1:0-1797 GCA_964644215.1 uncultured Phormidium sp. | reverse complement strand
AGGGCGCGAGGGCGATAGAGATAGTCGCCGGGGATGTAGGAGTCGAGAAGCCAACGGGGGGCAGTTGTCACCATGGCGATGAGAATTTCGGGGTTAAGGCGTTGGATGCTGGCGGCGACGGAAGCGGCGCGAACGGCATGGCCAAAACCATGGTTGGTGACGGCGAAGTAGAGAACGGGGCGGGACATAAAAAAAGGGACAGTGATGGAAACTTAATGCGGGCAAATGATGGGTTGAAATCGCGGCTTAAAGGCTGTTTTGGACATGATTGAGGAGCGCTAGGAGTTGTTGTTTAACCGAGTTATGGGTGTATTCATCGTCAGGATGGGGCGATTGTCCCGGTTGTTGAAAATAGGGGCGATCGCCATAAATTTGTCCCCATTTAAAGTCAACTTGCCGGACAAATTCATAGAGAATTTCGGAGTTTGTTGTAATCGAAGTGAGAATCTGCTCTAGGGCAATTAGAGGCTGGTCAATCTGTTCACTGACGCGGCTATCTTGTTTGACCCAATCTTGTAAAACGGCTTTTAAAGCGCCGGAGGAGTCGGATATGTGTTTGTCAATAAAGCCATTGATTTCGGTGACTGCTCGCAGCAAAATCGGCACAGGAGATTCGCCTTTAAAGAAGTTGTTTCCTGCTGCGGCAATGGCATCGGCGAGAGTAAATTTACGACCCCGTAAACTATCTTGACGCAGGTCGTTATCGGGGTCATTGGCGGCGGAGTTGGGCGTGGGTTCGGGTTCAGTACTCATAACCGTTCGCAAGGATGGACACAAATGGCCGAGACCATCATCGCTAGTGTAGCAGCCAAAATTGGGGCGATCGCACCCAGTTGGGTTGAGTTGGGGGTGCTTTCGTTTGGGATAGGGGTGTAGGATGAGGGAGGCGATCGCCACTTGCCCCTAGCTATCCCTGTTCCTGAACCATGTCTAAGCCCCAGTTTGCCGAAATTGTTGAGATTCACCCCCCCCTAGGCGATCGCCTACGGCGGTTTATGCTAGAACGCTTTGGCGCGACACTGACGTTGCGTAGCAGCATCCCCCCCGAACGGCTTATCGTGCAAATGTGGACCAATATCCCCAGCAAGTACAATAGCGAGGGAGACTGGTATGCCATTGATTTGCCCTATCATTTCACCCTAGATGAGGTTCACCACTTCGAGGGGACGTTTTTCCCCACCAGTCAAGGAGAGTATGCCTATACCTATCGCATCGGCGATCGCCAGCAACCGGACATCTGGCAATGGCTAGGCTATCCTCACAATGACGGTTTCCTCAGTGTGCAGGAACCCTCGGATTTAATGCCCTGGGCTCAAGGTCCGAGTTGTATTCGTATTATTAGTAATCTCTATATCGGCAACTATATTGCTGCCTCTCAAGCCGATAAATTGGGAGTCGATGCCGTCTTAAATATGGCGGAAGAATTAGCCTTGTCTTATCCGCCTCAAGCCAATATCACCTATCAAAAACTAGGAACGCCAGATGGGGCAGAAAATACCATTTCCGACGAATTATTGGTTAAATCAGTGAATTGGCTCGATGAGCAACGAGCGGCAGGAAAACAGAAAATTCTAGTCAATTGTCGCGCTGGAATTGGGCGCAGTGGTTCAGTGATGGTCGCCTATTGTTTTGCCAAACATCCCACTTGGACGTATGTGGAAACCGTGGAATATGTCTGGAGTCGCAAGCCCAACATTTATCCTCATCGTCATTTACAACAGAGTTTAGAACGGCTGTTTCCGCGCCAATAATGGTTTGATTTAAGATGATGAGCGAGTGGATAATCAGCTATCGCGG
>CAZXWM010000192.1:3038-7697 GCA_964644215.1 uncultured Phormidium sp. | reverse complement strand
GGGAGCCATTACCCGGTCCGAGATTAGCCTCTCACCGGTGATTCCTGACCATCTCACCGCCGCGATCGCCAAGTTAGGCAGCGCCGGGACTAAGGTAGTGATGGACTCTCCCAATCGCTTGCGAGTCATCCCAGGGGCAATTGAAGCCGTCGATATCGAAACCCAACCCTTTCCTGGCTTTCCTACTGATATGCAGGCCCAATTTATGGCCCTGCTCACCCTAAGCAACGGTAGTAGTGTGATCACGGAAACGGTCTTTGAAAATCGCCTGCGTCATGTAGCGGAATTGCAGCGGATGGGGGCTGATATTCGTGTTAAAGGCAACATTGCCGTAGTCCGTGGAGTTCCCATGCTCTCAGGCGCTCCCGTCGTGGCAACAGATTTACGAGCCTCCGCTGCGCTGGTGTTAGCCGGCTTAGCCGCCGAAGGCAAAACCATTGTCCAAGAGTTACGACATCTCGATCGCGGCTACGAAAATCTAGCCGGAAAACTCCAAAAACTCGGCGCCGAAGTCGAACGTGTCGCCATCACCAACGACGGCACCCCCTAAATTCCCTCGGACAGCTCGTAGAGATAGACAGTTAAACATGGACAATCATTAACAACAAAGTAGCTTCCTGTGGCAAATTTTTGTTATTGTAATCGTCTTGTTTTATCTGTCTAACATCCCTTAGACCCTAGCCCAAACAGTGAGTCGATTCCACAATGGCTCACTGTTTGCATTGTCGTCCTCTCTATTCCCTATTCCCTCTCCCAAACTATGTACACTAGAGATTAGTCTCTTCCCCTCCTCATCATGTCTTGTCCTAAAACCCTTTTACTGGGGCTAAAATCGGAACAATTCCGTCACCCCCTAGATTTACAGGCCACCACTGCCCTAAAACAGATTCCCGGCGTCGATTTATTGGTGCGAAATTTGCTGGGGGCTTTGGGAGAACAGTATTTTTATCTCGAAAATATTGCCTCGGGAGTACGTGTCAGCGAACAGCAACTCCCCGAACTGCATCAGTTGCTGGTTGAGGCCGCTGACGTGTTGGATGTCGAAGCGCCGCAATTGTATGTCCGCCAACATCCCGTCCCGAACGCCTATACCTTTGCCATGCGGGGACGACAAGCCTTTGTCGTGCTGCATACCTCGTTAATCGAACTGTTAACCCCCGCAGAAACCCAGGCCGTGATTGCCCATGAATTGGGGCATCTCAAATGCGAACATGGGGTCTATTTGACGTTAGCCAACTTAATTACCCTAGCCGTGGGGCAAGTACCAAATTGGGGAACCCTCGTGGCCCAGAGTCTGCAAGCGCAGATGTTGGAATGGCTGCGCTGTGCCGAGTTTAGCTGCGATCGCGCCGCCCTGTTGGCCAGCCAAAACCCTCGCACTGTCATGTCGGTATTGATGAAACTGGCTGGCGGTTCCCCGACTCTCTCGCCACAGTTGAACTTAGATGCCTTCCTAGAGCAAGCCCGCTCCTATGATGACATCAGCGATGATGCCCTCGGGGAAGCCCTCAAACAACTGCAAACGGAACAATTGAGCCATCCGGTTCCCGTACTACGAGCGCGGGAGATCGATCGCTGGGCCAGCAGCCAAAATTATTCTGACTTGTTAAATCAGAGTCAAAGGTGCTATAGTGGCAAAACCAACGCAACGGGCGGATGGCGAAATTGGTAGACGCACCACACTCAAAATGTGGCGGCTTCGGCCGTGAGAGTTCGAGTCTCTCTCTGCCCATTCAAAAATCAAGGCAAAAAGGCTAGGGGTAAGACCACCTCTAGCCTTTTGCTATGGGAACGGCCATGTCACCCGGCTGGGATGTCTGAAGCAGCCGGCGGGAACCCTGCTATAACAGAGGGGGGCGATCGCCCTTGCGGACTGCCTAGGAACCTCAATTGTTATGACCGTCGACAAATCTCTCTCAACAGCCAACCCCTCAGGAGCGCCATCAGGGTCATCCTGGTTTGCCAAAGTGGCGATCGCCCTGTTTGTGATCTTGCTCCTCCTCGGCGCGATTCCCAACTATCTTCAGGGGAATCCTCCCATTGACACCATTCCCGATGCCCCCATTGCCTCGCTACAACAACTCACAGAAGAAGGATTAAGCCTCGACAATTGGACCACCGTCGATCGTCAAAGTGTACGCCTAGGACCCAATCAATGGATCATGCAAACCCTAGCCTGGGATGGAGACGACTCAACCGATAGCCCAAGCAATTGCGGTTCCCGCACAGGTTGCGATCGCGCCACCGTCCTCATGAGTCCCCAGCGAGTGCAAAGTGGCACCTCTGCCCAACCCCAGATGGAATGGCTCGATGTGCGGGGACTTGGACGAGCCCAGGGGCAAAATTGGACTGAAGACCAACATCAACAAATTAACGTCCGCTTCAGCAATGACCAGGGACAAGACACAACCGTTCAAGCTCGCTACTTCCGAGGCTGGACCGAACAGCGCAGCTTCGCCATTGCCCAATGGTATGCTTGGGAAACCGGCGGTAATCCCAGCCTAGTGCGGTGGTTTTGGCGCGATCGCATGGCTCGTTTACAAGGTCGTCGCGTTCCCTGGGTGGCCGTATCTCTGGTTGTTCCCATCGAGCATCTCAGCTCCGTCGAAGCGGCCCGTCCCTTCATCAAATCCTTTGTCCAACAAGTTCACCAGGCCATCATAGACCAGGGCTTCAACGCCAGCCCCCAATAACGCGGTCAAAGACTATTTCAAAGACTATTTCAGGGTATCCGCATCTTCAGCCCCACCATGTCCTCTCGACCCCCGAGATTAGCCATGACCCGATCCCACTTATTCTCTCGCCCGTCCTGGCGTTGTCGCACCGCCCTCGTCTCGGGTGCCGTACTCCTGGCCATCCAAGTTCTGCCCCTAACGAAGGCGATCGCCCAAAGCGAAGAAAGGCCCGAAAGCGAGGAAATGCCAGAACCCGAAGCGGATCAACGTATCCTCGACCCGACACTTCCCCAAAGTCGGCCCTCTCGCCAATGGCAGCAATTTGAAACCCAGGGAGAAGTCCAACATCGCCAAACCATGGACTATCTAGAAACCTGGTTACGCGATCGCCTCGACCAACTCCCCGCCTCCGAACAACTCCCCCCAGCCATCCTGCAAAATCCTCAGCGACCCCCATCCGAGGACATCCCCATTGATAGCGTGGACTGGGAAGAATATCGCCTCGACATCGGCGACGGAGTGTCCATCGTCGTCCAACCCCCCTTTCAAGACCTCAGTACCACCGCTCAACTCTCCTTCCAAGGAACCATCTTCGTTCCCCTTCTCGGAACCATCAACCTACAAGGTCTAACCGTTGACGAAGCAGCCAACTTCCTCGAAGACTCCCTCAACCAATTCGTCGTCAACCCCGAAGTTCAAGTCGTTCTCGCCCAGCCACGACAATCTCAAATCACCGTCACCGGTGAAGTTGCAAGTCCGGGATTCTTTCCCATTACCCCCAACTCTCCCCTAGTACAAGCCCTCCTCACCGCCGGTGGCGTGACCATGGATGCTGACTTACGGCAAGTCACCGTAGAGCGACGGTTTCCCAACGGAGAACAGATTACGCAAACCTTTGACCTCCATACTCCCCTCATTCTCGGCCAAGCCATTCCCGACGTGCGGTTACGGGATGGGGATGTGATTCGGGTTCCCACTCGACCCCGAGAATTTGACTCCAACTACGATCGCGACATCCTACAACGAACCGCCCTCGTCTCCAACGCCGCCCAACCCATCGCCATCACCATCACCGGCGAAGTCGTCCGTCCAGGGTTCTACGACTTCTCCTCCCGCCCCGCCCCCGAAGTCGACGGCGCCCTCGTCGCCGCCCAAGGAACCAAAACCACCGCTGACCTGCGACGTATCCTGATTCGTCGTCGGCTTCCTGACGGGACGGCGATCGAACGAGAACTGGATCTATTTACCCCCCTCCTCGAAGGACGGCCCCTCCCCCAACTCGGTCTCGAAGACGGCGACGTGATTATCGTCCCCGAAATTCGCCCCGAAGACCGAGAAGATTACGACGCCGAACTCATGACCCGCACCAGTCTCTCCCAACAGCGCATTGTCGTGCGTTTAATCAGTCGCCCCGGAAACTCCGCCGGACGCCAAGACCTGGCCGCAGGGAGTCGCTTAGCCGACGCCGTTGCTGGCGTTCCCCTCAATACCGCTCGCTTAGGTCGAGTGGCGTTAATTCGCTTTGACGAAGAAACCGGCGAACCCGTGACTCGACATTACAATGTACGCGAAGCCATCATGGGGAATATGGAGGAAAATCCCTTGCTTCAAGATCGGGATGTTATCGTGGTAGGGCGTAACCTAGTTGCCCAACTCGGCAACTTTCTCAATACCTTCACCCAACCGTTTCGAGATGTCTTAGGATTCCTTTTATTCTTTGATCAACTCTCCAATAGTGCCGATAATCTATTTGGTCCGGGAGGTGATACAAATAATCAAAACTAAGCCTGTCTCCAACCCTTGACTCGCGTGTAACGGTCTCTAGCCTCTAAACTAGAAACAGGACTCAACTAGGTAAATCAATTGTGGCCCCTTCAATCGTCAAACGGTACATCATTGCCTTCGGGAAATATAAGTTTGCTGGATTTGCCGTCTTCGCCTTAGCTGTTGGCGTATCCGGACTCTTGGGCTTAGAAGAACCGCC
>CAZXWM010000192.1:0-3028 GCA_964644215.1 uncultured Phormidium sp. | reverse complement strand
CCCCCGAGTTATAACGCCTCGGGTGTGATGAGTCTCAATCAGGAACCGGTAACCGTCTCAGAAACTGGACCAACTATTCAAGAGCAAGGCTTACAGGCTCTAAATAAAGAATTTCTGATTGATGACCAGGTGGCTGAGCAAATCTCGCAGCAGGTCGGTATCCCCCCTCGTCAAGTTAAATCGGCTCAACTCCAAACTCCGGGAGGCGATGGGCCGAAATTGTATACATTTTCCTATACCGATTCTACGCCAGAGCGGGCCGAGGAGGTGGTGCAGTTGCTGATGGAGTCGGCTGTTGAGAAAAGCCTCATGCTCAACACGTCACGACTTGATGTGCTGATTGCCGCTCTCAATGAGCGTATTCCTGAAGTTGAGGCCGATTTACGAGCAGCCGAAGATCGTCTCGTCCAGTTTGACCGCATTGAAGGAGCGGCCTTGATTTTGGGTCGTGATGGTGTCTTAGTCAACAACATTCGCGGTGCTGAGAACCAGCAGGAACAACTCGAACGGCAAATCGAGGAAGTGACAACCCAAATGCAAAGTCTTGAAGCGCGTTTGGGGTTAACCGTTGATGAGGCCTATACGTCTTCTGCCCTCAGTCGCGATCCCATTGTTAATAATCTGCGGGGACAGATTCACCAAATTGAAAGCCAACAAGCCTTGTTGCGTCAAACCCTACGGCCAGATCACCCGGAAGTCGTTGAGTTGCGTCGTCAGTTGTCTGGACTGGAGCGCTTACTCGAAAACCGCGCTCGGGAAGTGATTGGCGGTGACGGGATTGGGACTCCGTTTTATGATAGCCGACGGGTTCGAGTTCAAAGCAGCCTTGACCCGGCTCGTCAAGAGATGGCGAATCAGTTGGTGGGACTACAAACACAGCGGGAGACGTTGGTGCAGAACTTGGCCCGATCTCAACAGATTGAGAGTGAGTTACGGATTGAGTACCAAAATCTGCCCAATTTAGAGTTAGAACGAGAACGACTCAGCCAAGTGGTGGCGATTCATAAGTCTCGGTTTAATCAGTTGCAGGCCCGCTTGATTGATGCGGAATCGGCCCGCACTGAAACCGTCAGTAACCTTAGTATTGCCCAAGAGCCTCAGGTGCGAGAACAACAGGAGGAGGCGGCAAATATCTTTATGTTGGTGCTGATTGGGGGGGGCGCTGGACTGGCCGCTGGGGCGGTGTTGATTTTTGGTCTGTCGGCTCTCGAAGGACGCTTCTATACGATGGAGGAAGTCCAGGGTGCGTTGGAAGGACGGGATTTAAAGGTCTTGGGTACGATTCCCCACATCGAGTCTTGGGACTCACTTGAGGAAAATCCCTTCCCACTGCTGCTGTCGGCTCATTCCCCCTATTTGGATTATTACGAACGAGTCCGCAGCAATTTACAACGACTCGTCGAAGGAACGCCGCCGCGTATTGTCTTGGTGACCAGTTTTGCGGCTGAGGAGGGTAAGTCTTTGACGGCCTATAATTTGGCGATCGCAGCGGCTCGCGCTGGGAAACGCACTCTTTTGGTTGAAGCGGATGTGCGATCGCCCTCTCAGGCCAACGTCTTAAAACTTGCCTTAGACCCACAACGGTTAACGGAACCCCTACGCCACTACGACAGCCTCAATCAGAACGCTCATCTAGTACCAGATGTCCCCAATTTCTATGTGGTTCCCAGTCCGGGTCCCCAACGAAATGTGCCGGCCATTATCGAATCGAGTGAACTCCGACAACTGTTGATGCAGGCCCGAGCGCGCTTTGACCTAGTGGTGGTCGATTCCCCCGCCTTGAGTCGCTGCGATGATACTCTAGCTCTCGAACCCTTTACCGATGGCTTGCTACTTGTGGCTCGTCCTGGTATCACTCAGGGAGGCTTACTCAACGAATATGCCGAAATGCTAGAAGAAGCCGAAGAGCGAGTTCGGGTTCTCGGATCGGTGGTGAATGGGGCCGAAATTACGGTCGAGATTCCCTATGAGGAACCCGAAGAACCGTCAACCGCCCCTGAGTGGGAGTATGAGGCGGCTCTCTATGATCCCTACGTTCAGGATTCATACCTCGAACATCCCGAAGCGGCGGCTGAAACCTCGACTCCCCCTCGCAACCGGTCGTAAGGGAGCCAGAACGCAAGCTGGGGCTTAACGGTTGGAGGGGACGCTTCCCCAGCCGGGAACGTTTTCGGCGGCGCTGAGGGTAAAGGCGGCGAGTTCTTCGAGTTGGGGGCGAGCCAGCCAACTTTCGGGGACTTCGCGGCACCAGTAACTCGGTTCTGAGCCGTCGTAGGTCATGGGTTCCCGGAGATAGGTGACAAAACCGTTAATGTTGTCCCGTGGTGGGGTAGCGCCTGCGAGATCGGACAAGGTTAGGGAGATTTGCGGCAGGGGCAGCGTTAAGCCGTTGGCATGACAGTAGGCGCAGTTCTCCATAAAGATATCCCGGCCTCGGGTTAGGGCTTCGCCGCTATAACGGGCGCTGTTGCCTTGAGCGTCTAGCTTCACTTCGGCGGGGCCATCAGGGGTGAGATAACGCTTAACATCGGCGTTAATGCCATCGGCTAGGGAGGGAGTCGCATTCAGTAGCACCACGGCGATCGCGGCGATCGCCGTCAGGGTTCGTTTGAGCCAAGTTCCCGTGGCGGCTCTGGGGTAAAAAGCCATAAGTGTCCTTCTGTGAAAACGGCAAAAAAGGGCAGAATCAAAAAAACCGGCGATCGCACGAAGAGATCGCTCGGTTCTCTCAACCCGGCAAGGGTGCCAATGGGGGGGCTTAGTGGTAAACCTTACCACCACCCCATCGGGGTCCCAGTAGTTTGGGCTGAATTAGAATATGCCCAGCAATGTTAAACAAATCGTCGTCTGTTAAATTTCTCATCTCAGGGAAAATATCTGCACTCGATGTGGCCGGATGCAGTTCAGAAATGTCAAACTCACCATCAAAGGTGGTGGGATTTTTCATATAATCCACCAACGCCTCAACATTATCCCGGCGGGGAGTTGCCAAGGCGACCGGTGTGGTCCGGAGTGAAGCCGCCTCAGG
>CAZXWM010000191.1:6786-7722 GCA_964644215.1 uncultured Phormidium sp. | reverse complement strand
GGAACTCTTTACCATCGCCAGCAGCAGCGATCGCGTCCCCGCCTTCGCCCAAACCGAGAGTGGAACCATAGAACCCGCCGTCAACCTCGAACCCGGACCGCTGGCCTTTTTCGAGAACGCCAGCCTCAAGAATAAACCGGTGATTGCCGCCCTGATTGCCGGGATTCTCTCGGCGATCGCCGTTGCCGGAATCGGCCATGTCTCAACTCGCTATCTGGCCACCTCAGAACGCTTTGACATCGAAGTACGCCGCCGACTCTTGCCCCAGGTGCAACTCGGAGGTCTGGCCATGTCCCTCACGGCCGGGTTAGCCGGCGGCGCAACGACCTGGTTCCTCGGTCGCCTCAGTGCCGGCCAAGTCAAACGGACAACCGTGGATTTGCAAAGCGCCTTCGATGCTGTCTCTCAAGGGGACTTTGGCGTGCGGGCCTCCGTGGTCTCGGAAGATGAACTCGGTCAAATGTCGGCCAAATTTAACCAAATGGCTCGGGTGATTTACACCACCACCAACGAGGCTCAACGACGCGCTGAGGAGATGGAACAGGCCAAAGAAGACCTACAACGGCAGGTGATTCGCCTCCTCGATGACGTCGAAGGAGCGGCTCGTGGGGACTTAACTGTTACCGCCGAAGTCACCGCTGACGTTCTCGGCGCTGTGGCTGACTCCTTTAACCTAACGATTCAGAACCTGCGAGAAATCGTCCTCCAGGTGAAACAAGCAGCCCGTCAGGTGAGTAAAGGGGCGACCGATAGTGAATCCTTCGCCCGTAGTTTGGCCTCAGATGCCCTACGCCAAGCCGAAGAGTTAGCCGCCACCCTGAACTCAGTTCAGGTGATGACCAACTCCATTCAACAGGTAGCCAAAAGCGCCCGAGAAGCCGAGGAAGTGGCTCGTTCAGCCTCGGCTACTGCCCTCAAGGGAGGCGAAGCCGTGGA
>CAZXWM010000191.1:0-6776 GCA_964644215.1 uncultured Phormidium sp. | reverse complement strand
CTAGAAATTCGAGAGACGGTAGCAGAAACAACGCGAAAAGTCAAGCGTTTAGCCGAATCATCTCAAGAAATTTCGAAAATTGTCGCCCTCATTAGTGGGATTGCCTCGCGGACGAACCTCTTGGCCCTCAATGCCAGTATCGAGGCCGCTCGGGCTGGGGAAGCCGGACGAGGCTTTGCGATCGTTGCCGATGAGGTGCGACAGCTTGCGGACCGCTCCGCCAAAGCCCTCAAAGAAATCGAGCAGATCGTCATGCAGATTCAAAGTGAAACCGGGTCAGTGATGATGGCCATGGAAGAAGGGCAACAGCAGGTCATCGGCGGCACGAAACTCGCCGAACAAGCCAAGCGATCGCTCGAAGACATCATCCAGGTAGCGAACCGCATCGATGTCCTAGTGCGATCAATTACCGCCGACACCGTTGAACAGACCGAAACCTCTCGTGCGGTCGCGCAAGTCATGCAGGCCGTCGAGTTAACAGCCCAGGAAACCTCCCAAGAGGCGCACCGAGTCTCCGGGGCCTTACAAAACCTCGTTGGCGTCTCCCGTGACTTGCTTACCTCTGTCGAACGGTTCCGCGTCGAAACCAACGAACGCTAATCGTCCTGCGGCGGTGACCTTGGGGGCTTTTGCCCACCGTCCAATCGCAACTACCCCAAACAGCCATGGCATCAGAACAATCACAAATCATGGGATTCTTCATCGAAGAATCGCGGGATCACCTCGGGACCATTGAGCGGGGACTGTTGAATCTCGGCAGTACCCTAGACGATCGCGAAATGCTCGACGAGGTCTTCCGTGCCGCTCACTCCGTCAAAGGAGGTGCGGCTATGTTGGGGTTGGCTGGGATTCAAACGGTATCCCATCGCCTAGAAGACTGTTTCAAAATTCTCAAAGATAATCCCATTGCCGCCGATCAACGGCTAGAATCCCTATTTTTGCAAATTTTTGACAGTTTGCAGGAATTAGTCGATCGCCTGCAAAGCCCCGACGGACTCAGTGACCAAGACTCAGAACGAGTCATCGCCGAGGTTGACCCAGTTTGTCAGGAACTCACCACCTATATCAACTGCCTCTCCCGAGGCGAAGTTCCTCCCGAAGCGGCCAATCCCCCCGCTCAGACCTCGCTGCCGGTTACCAGTCCCCTGTCGACACAATCCGAAGAAGACAGCGCCTTACAACTGATCATGACCAGCGATGTGCTGGCCCGGTTGCGGGAGATGCTGCAACTGTTCAAACAAGCCGATACCCCAGAGACTCGCCAATCGCTGCGGCAACTCTGTAAACTCCTAGCCCAAGTCGGAGAACAGTTTGAACTCGACGCTTGGACGATGTTGGTCAAAACAGCCCAGAGGGCGATCGCCAATAGCCATAATACCTTTGCCAGCCTCGCGGCCGTCATCATCAAAGATCTCAAACAGGGACAAGAACTCGTCCTAGCCAACCGAGAATCGGAAATCAGCCCCAGTCCGGGCCTGTCCGAGTTGGCCCCGGCCCCAGAGCCAGCCCAGGATATCAATCATCCTGCCGAGGAGCGCTCGCCGCAACCCGAATCCTCCCCCAGCCACAGAGACCATCCCGTACGCTCAAAATCCTCCCGAGGCCCCGACGTAGGCGGTTCAGAACTTAGCAGTCTGGCGGACTTATTTGAGGGAGACAACGACGATCTCGACGAATGGGATGAGATGACTCAGTTCGATCCCTCCGGGATGAGTGATCCACCTAGCCCCAGCCCGGTGAGTCAAGACGATAGCGACTTCTCGGATCTCTTCGAGGATGACGACCCCTCAGAGGCGGACAGCAACGCCGATGAAGAGGCCGAACTCGATGACGATCTCTTTAACGAGACCTTCGACGAGGACGTGAACGCCGATGCTGAGGATCTCGGGGAGGATCTCGGGGAGGATCTTGGCCTAGGGGATGACGCTGAAGCCGAAGAACAGCTCGATTTCTTCGAGGATGACGACCCCTCAGAGGCGGACAGCGATGACAGCAATGGGGATGAGGAACTTCAGGATCTCCTCGATGTCGGTGGCGACGAGACCCCCGAGGAGGACAGCCAGGAGACAAAGCAGGACTCAGAGGCGGCCCCAGATCTGTTGGATTTACTAGAATTTGAGGCGGACGAAGACCCAAGCCAACGCCTCGATCCAACCCTCAGCCTAGGGGATGATAGTACCGCCGAACTCGAAGCCTTATTTGGTCATGCTAATGGTGAGAATTGGAGTTCAGCGGGAGCAGAATCTGACCTAGAGTTTGATGATATTTTCGCTCAAGATGCCGTTGAGGAGACGACTGCTGAGGATGCAGCCGAAGGGGAAGACTTTGACTTTGAATTAGATTTTGACCTTGAGGCTGACGAAACCAGTCCCCCCGAGGCGATCGCCGTCAGTTCTGACGATGAAGATCTCGACTTTGACGATCTCGATTTCGGCGATGAATTGGACGAGTCCTCCCTCGAAACCGCCCCTGAGTCAAACTCGCAAGAGTGGCCCGATGAGTCAGACTTAGGAGAGTTGGAGTTTGATTTAGAGTCTGACACCGCATCCGAGCCAGCCCCGGCCGGGGATGATGAGGATTTCAACTTAGACTTTGACCTCGATGCCTTTAATTTAGAGGCCGAAGAGGACTCACAAGCCTCATCCGAACCATCCTTAGAGGCTGACGCCTCCGACGATGACCTAGACTTTGACCTTGATTCCTTTAACTTGGACGCCGAAGAAATGCCAGACAGGTCCGAGTCTGAGTTTGATTCTGAGTTTGATTCTGAGTTTGATTTGCAGTTTGACCTCGACGATGACGCCAGTGCCGAGGCGACAACCCCCGACGAGAGCCTGGATCTCGATGGCTTCGAGATCGACGACTTGGAAGACGTTAACGCCGAAGAAGACAGTTTTGAGGAACTCTCCTTAGATGATTTACTCGGCGAAAATTATGACGAAGGGGGGGATGAAGGGACTCCCTCTCCGGCCCACCTGGACGCCCCAGCGGCGGCGGATGCGTCCTCAGAGACGGACGTTGACTTTGAGGACTTTTTTGCCGATGAAGACTTAGCTGAGGACTGGGCTGATGAGTCAACAGAGGCCGAGACGGCACCCCCCGCCTCGACGGATACAGCGGCGCCGACGAACCTCGATCTCAAGCGCGATTTTCCTGAGTTACAAGTGCTGCTGTGTATTGAGCCACAGTTTCTGGCGGAGGATGGGTTCGAGCAATTGGCGGCCTATTTGGATCAGGGGAATGTTCAGGAGGCGGCGACAGCGGTGACGGAGGCCGCCGATGAGTTTAAGGATCTCGAAGATCTCCTCGATCTCGATGGGAGCGGCAGTTCAGGGACAACGACGAAACCACCACAAGCCGCCAGCAGCGCCCCGACAACTGCACCCACAACGGGTCGTCCTAGTGGGGGGGGAACACGAGCTAAACGGACGACGCGCCCGGCCTTTGAACAGACGATGCGGGTTCCCATTAAACAACTGGATAATCTTAGTAACTTGGTTGGGGAATTGGTGGTTAACCGCAATAGCTTGGAACAGGATCAGGAGCGGTTACGGCAGTTTTTGGATAATTTGCTGCACCAAGTCAGTCAACTGACGGAAGTGGGGCAGAGGATGCAGGATCTCTATGAACGCACTTTGCTGGAGATGGCGTTGTTAGCCAGTCGCCAGCATCGCAAGTCCTTGAGTGCGGCGGAGTCGCGGGCGCGAAATTCAGGTGATCCGAGTTTAGTGACTCAAGGACAGGTTCAGTCCCAGAGTCAGCAGGAAGATGGGGAATATGATGCTTTGGAAATGGATCGCTTTACGGCGTTCCATGAACAGGCTCAAGATATTATTGAGTTGATTGTTCGGGTGCGGGAGTCGGCGTCAGATATTGAGTTCTTGGTGGATGAGAATGACCAAGTGACTCGGCAGTTACGGCAGATTACGACGCAATTGCAAGAAGGCCTGACGCGATCGCGCATGGTTCCTTTTTCCAACGCCGCCGATCGCCTGCCCCGAGGAGTGCGCGATAATGCCCTCAAGTTCGGTAAGCAGGTCGATTTACAAGTTGATGGCCGCGAAACGTTGATTGACCGGATGATTCTGGAACATTTGACAGACCCCTTGACACATTTGGTAAATAATGCTATAGCACATGGAATTGAAACGCCCGAGGAACGAGAAGCCAAGGGCAAACCGCCGACGGGTAAAATCACCATCAGCACCTTCCATCAAGGGAACCAAACGATTATTTCGATTGCCGATGATGGGGCCGGGATTGACACGGAAAAAGTCAAAAATAAGGCGCTTAAAAAAGGAATAATTACCGCCGCCCAAGCTCAGTCCATGACCCGTTTGGATATTTATGATTTGTTGCTATTACCTGGATTTAGTACCCGTGACAAAGCCGATGACCTGGCTGGACGAGGTGTGGGGATGGATGTGGTTAACACCAAACTCAACGAAATTCGTGGGGTAGTTAGCACCGATTCAAGCTTAGGAAAAGGCACGACCTTTACCATTCGTCTGCCGTTAACGCTGAGTATTTCTAAGGCCCTCTGTTGTATTAGCGATCGCGCCCCCATTGCTTTCCCGATGGATGGGGTTGGGGAAGTGTTGGATAATCTCCCTGTCGATCGCATTGTCAGCGAAACCGAAGGCCGGGCCTTTGTCCAATGGCGCGATCGCCAAGTTCCCTATCAGCCGCTGCGGGAGTTGTTTACTTACAATCGCACCTCACGGCGATCGCAGATGTACGGGGCCAGTATGGAGGATGACACGATTTCCGTTGTTATTTTGCGATCGGCCGGTAGTTATCTAGCCATTTCCGTCGATCAAATTGTCGGTGAACAAGAAATTGTCATCAAACAACTCGAAGGTCCCATTCCCAAACCTACCGGGATTACCGGGGCGACAGTGATGGGGGATGGACGTATCGTTCCCATCGCCGATGTTCTGGAGTTAATTGATCTGTCCATGGGCCGAGTGCGCCATGATTCGAGTAGTCTCCTCTGGAACGCTGAAGAGTTGGCGGCCCAGGATACCGGTGCAGTCGAGGCGGAGAAAGCCGAACCTCTGGTGTTAATTGTGGACGACTCGATCACCGTGCGCGAGTTGTTATCGATGACCTTCAAGAAGTCGGGGTATCGTGTCGAACAGGCGCGGGATGGACAGGAAGCCTGGGAGAAACTGCGATCAGGCTTACCCTGTGAACTGGTCTTCTGCGATATGGAAATGCCTCGCATGAACGGCATGGAACTATTAGAGAGGATGTACCATGACGAGTATCTCTCGGATCTGCCCATTGCCATGTTGACATCACGAACGGCGGAGAAAATGAAACGCAAGGCCGCCGATCTCGGGGCGCGGGGCTATTTCACGAAACCCTATTTAGAGGAAGTACTCCTCGATGCAGCGGCGCGAATGCTGAATGGAGAGGTGTTGATGAGTGCCTCGGAACCGGTGGGGAGTTAACAAAGGCAAGAGGGTAGGGGCGTACCTTTATGGTCGCCCTCTCCCGGCAATAGCTCATGTGGGTAGTACCTTTATGGTCGCCCTCTCCCGGCAATAGCTCATGTGGGGGGAACCACGTAGGGGCGTACCCTTGTAGTCGGCGAGCGATCGCCGAACCGTGGTTGCCCTCTTGTGGTCTGATTTCTTGTGGCCTGCCCTACTGGGTTTCGACGGGTTCTCCGGCGGCTTTCCATCCAGCTACGCTGGGGGGAAAGGATTTGACATTGTCATAGCCGAGGAGTTGCAGACTGGTTAAACCAATGGCGGTACGATAGCCACTGCTGCAATAGAGAATCACCGGACGATTTTTGGGAATTTGATCGAGGTTCCGACTCAGACTGCGTAGAGGAATATTGATGGCCTGGGGAATATGACCCCCTGCATATTCCGAAGGTTCGCGGACATCCACAATTAGGGGATTATCGCGGCTGATCACCTCTTTGAGGGCTTGGGTATCTCCAGCTTTGTAATAGTCAGCGGGGATAGAAGTTAGAAAGTCATCGATCGCCTCAGAGAGGTCAGCAGAGACATTAACCGAGTCGGCAGACGGGCTGGCTAGGGCCGGAGTCGGGGCGATCGCCAACCAACAGAAACAACACAAAACTAGACTCGAGATAAACCTTGTCATCACTATTAACTATTAACTATTAACTATTAACTACCAACGGGCATATCCCGAGAGGCGAGAACATCAACCCCCGTATCGAGGGCATTGGCTAACACCACATCCCCCATCGAAATGGGGGCCTGAAGCGTCAATTCATGGAGGGCCTGACAGAGATCGCCCATTAACTCCTTGGGAATCGCATCCTGGGTTTTAACCGGCAGCCTGGCCCAGAGTCCATTCTCAATCCGTACGGTCGTTGTCACCATCCGTTTGGGGGCAACGTGTTCTTGGCGGGCATAGGCATCGCCGCGACGGCAGCTATTGCCTCGTACTTCTACGACTTCCCCCTCAATATCATCAACCTCTAAGCGACAGCCCATGGGACAGCCGATGCAGAGGTAATGGCTGGTTTCTGGCGGTTGTGTTTGTGTGGCAGTGGTCATAATTGGTTCTCCCGATTCGGGGTTTGACTGGGTTAGTTGTCTGGGTTAGTTGTCTGGGACAATATCCACTCGTAGGCTATCCCCATGAAACTGTTGTAAGAACTTGGGCCGCACTTTGATGTTGACCATTTCAGCCGGGAGAACGTAGCGGATTTTCTTCTCGTAAATATCTCCGAGACGCAAGACACAGTTTTCCATGGGCTTACGAACGCGCATATAGACCGTGTGGTC
>CAZXWM010000190.1:0-7792 GCA_964644215.1 uncultured Phormidium sp. | reverse complement strand
ATTGGTATGAATCTGGTACTACCTTAACGACTTTGTAACGCTTTGTAAAGGGTTTTAACAAAAGAATAGCTGATGCTAGTTATAAGTTTTGCTTATGTTTAGGGCTGATCTACGCTCTGAATCAATCACTTGGGAGATCCCCTGACCTCGGATCAGCTATCTGGGTAGGGACCCAAAAAGCGTTCACCATCAAAGTGAATTAAGTGAGAGGGTGAATCAGCAACCCAAACGTCTGTTTCCCAGGCAATCTCCCCTAGATAACGAGACATCACAGATCGATTGGGAAATGCCGTCACATAGACCAATCCGGCTGTCGACTGGTTAAATAACTCGGCTAACTCATCATGTCGCTTCCCATCAACCGGACCATGGCTGGTGACGGATTCAACCAGTAGTAGCCAGTTTTTTTGCCTGTAGTGCAAGACCACATCTGGCATTTTGCCATGGACATCAATTGTTACTCCCAGTTGGGTTAGGAGAGCTTGATTAAAATATCGCCACTTATCACCCGTATCACCGACATAAACGAGAACACTCCCCGGAGCAAATCGTGGTGCAAAGTCTTCGATAATGGCTCGAATGAGCTGGCTATGGTCTCCCGAACTGAGTGTAATTGTTTCACCGGATGCAATTTTAACAGGAATTTTATGCTGCTGACGGGCTTTGTTATAACGACTGATTAAGGTCTCGCGATCGCCCAAATACGTCTTTAGTTTTGGCTCCCACTCTGGCGTATCAAATGCTCGTAATAGTTCCAATGTGGTGGGTTCGATCTGATAGACGGCTTTGGGGCTATTCACTGGGCGATCCGGTTGATCTGGATTATAAAGCACGATACCAGCATCGAGAAACTGGTGCATGGTCTGACGGCGAATTGTCTCACGGGTATTGGGGGCATAATTTTGACCATAGTTGTCCCGTATCCAAGTCATAATCGGTGTAATTCCCATCAAAGGAGATTCTGCCTCGGACCAAGGTTTTCCCGGATGAAGATTGAGTAACGCTAATAAGCAGAGAGCAGAACGTGTATTTTGTTGTTGTTTGGGCAAGCCGAGACATTGGATAATCTGGCGTGCGGCTTCGAGAGAGGTCTCTTTTTGGCTCATTGTAATTAGCTCATTGTAATAATATGGCTAGTTTGCTATCGATCGCCCCTTGAGTAAGTTGTTTTAAGTCTTGACTCCAGTTTCCCAAATTAATGATAAGTTCTAAGCTGGGATAGCGCATCTGTTTGAGGTCTGTGACGTTCACCTGTGTATGACCGCTAAAGCGCCTAAATTGTTGGTCAATTAGGGTACTGTTTAGGAGAACCATTAAGCCACGAGCTAAGATTGGAGGCAATCCTTGCTTTTGTGTATGAAATACATTTAAGTGGTTTTCAAATCCCAAAAATAGGGGGTTTTGCAGCCGACTTGGATCAACAAAACTAGCTACAATACGCTGCTTTTCTTCTTTTGATGAAAATCGACGCACTACACAATAAAATCCCTGAGGGTAAAGCCATTTTTGAGTTGCAGAATTGAGGGCGATCGCATTAGGCTTTTTACTCTGAGGTTGAGGCCAGGTTATCTGACCATCTTGAATGTGAAGCGGGTAAAGGAGAGGAACTGTTTCTGAATCCGGCATCTGGTGTAAGTGCGGTTTCAGGCGAAAATCCACCACCGGACCAGTTGAGACATCAATACCAAGGTCTGCTAGGGAGTAACGGAATTTTGAGCTTAGGGAACTAGAGCGACTCTCTTGAGGTGTCGGAATATGAATAAAGCGTTCTGGATCTGAGGAAGAAATAATTTGCTTAAAGGGATACTTTTGCTGAGTCAGGTCATGAAATGTATCATCAGTTGAGGTGGAAATTGTCACATCTCCTTGGTGCAGCCCCCGCTCAAGGTGCAGAATAATATTTTCCTGTAAGACATTATCTTTTTTAAAAGCTTGGCGACGGGATTCAAATAAATGAATCTGTCGAATGGCTGCCTGTTGAAGTAATAGTTGACGAAACGGCCGATAGTAAGAGCCATTACAAAAACTGCGAGGGGCGATCGCCACCAATTGTCCGCGATCGCCCAATAGTAATAAAGAGAGGGCGATAAAGGCAGAATAGAGGTTAACCGTCTCAATTCCTACCTGTCGCAAAGCCTTACGGTGAGGGGAATTACTATGAATTTTTTGATAAGGAGGATTGAGAATGGCGTAGTCATAGCGGGGTAAGGGTTGAGCAAACAAATTCCCAGACAGCCAATCGCTGGCAGCGTGGATGAAGTCCTGGGGATGGAGATTGACCTTAAGATTGAGGCGTGTTTGACAGGAAACCAGAGTTTTAGTGAGCTGAGAATGCAGCGACGAGTCAATCTCAAAGGCATCCAGTTCAATCGTTTCTAACCCTAACCTATGAGCGCGATTAAGGAAAGCCGCCGAGAGAGACCCCACACCGGCCCCAGCATCAAGTAAATGACAGGTTTTCGTTGAAGTTGGGGTGAACAGTCCCGCCATGAACTGGGCAATGTCTGGCGAGGTGAAGAATTGACTGAATTGAGATTGATTGGCTGACCTCAGTTGTGCTTTGGGGGTTAGTTCACCTGGTTTGAGCGGAGATGCCAAGATGTTCACTCCTAGAAGGTTGTCGAATCTCATCCTACATAATAGCCCCAACGCCAAAAGCGTCCCCCGCAGGAGGCGCTTAAGTTTTAAGCTAGAGAGAGAGGAGTCTAGCCGTTAATTGGAGGCGCTTCAGTCGCTGCCAAAAGGGTTTTAACAAAAGAATAGCTGATAATATTATAAGTTTTGCTTATGTTTAGGGCTAAGGCGGTGTCAGCCAGCAACCTTTCTAGTCGCAAACGATGATGAGAGTTGTGGTTTCACCATTAGAACGGCGGCCAATCACTAAGCGTCCTGTGAGAATGTCTTGGTCGTGCATTTCATAGATGCGCAAATCAGTGACATCGGGGTCATCGAAGGCGATCGCCAGTTTTTGGCAGGCGATGCTATGATCGCCGCAGTTCAAGGGATCGAGGAAGTCCTCCAAGATCTTCTCATAAATGTCATAAACATCTTCAAACTCCTTGACAATATCGCCGATTTGCTGTAAGAGGCGGCGATAGAGGAGAAGCCATCCCCCCAGCCAATCCTCTTGTTTGGGGTCGAACCACTCGGGTCCGATGAGGTCACGCTGACGACGGAGTGCGACTTGTTCGAGGTCAGCGTCGGGGTCTAGGATGTCATAAAATACGGCTGAGCCTAACAAGTTTCCATAGTCCTGGCCGTAGAGGGCAATTAAATCACTGACGTATTGGGGAAGTTGAGGGGATATAGTCATTTTGGGTGAAGTCAAGGTAGCAACCCATTAAGATTTAATCGAGTTAAGACAATTGGTTTGTTCCTGATTTTTTAAATTTAAGGGAGTGATTCACTCAAGGCTTCTCGAATCACTTGATCACTTACACCTCGCCGCTTCAAACCGGCAATAAACGGTGAAGCCTCAAGATTTCGTGATTCTAGAAAATACAAAGTCTGCTCACTTAGTTCTGGCAAGGCGATCGCCTCCATTTTTTCTTCATAGGCTTCTATTAAGGTCACTAGAATTTCCAACTTATCACCCTCCGGTGTCCCCAAGGGAGCATCAAACAAGCTTTCTATTTCTAACAACGCTTGCTCGTAATCAGCCTCTGTTTTAATTGGTTTTAAATTCAACATCAATCCACATCCTTAAATTGTTGTAGAATCGACACGATCATACTCAGCATGAGTCCCGATAAAAATAATCGTCATTTCAAAGACTTCTCCACCACTGGATATATCCAAGACTTAATCAAGTCGAATTAACTGACCTTGCGGCGCGTCGGTTAATACATAGAGATGACCATCGGGGCCGTCGCGGACATCCCGAACCCGTTGAGCGATCGCGATCGCCCGCTGGTCTGTCACGTCTCCAGACTCATCTAACTCGATATGATGGACAGCTTGGGAGACTAAGCCGCCAGCGAAGAGGTCTCCATTATAGATCGTGAGTCCCGAGGGGGCGATCGCCGGCGTCCAAACCACCTCCGGGTCAACCATACCAGGATGGGTTTGGCGCTGAGAAATTGGGCCTCCCGTATATTCTTCACTGTGCGTCACCAAAGGCCAGCCATAATTCTCGCCTTCTTGAATGCGATTTAACTCATCGCCACCCCTGGCCCCATGTTCGGTTGACCAAACTTGGCCCGTTTGGGAATCGACGGCTAAGCCTTGGATATTGCGATGGCCATAACTCCAAATCGCGGGGTCACTGTCGGCGTCTCCAACCCAGGGATTATCTTCAGGAATGGAACCATCGTCGTTGAGGCGGACAATTGACCCCAAATGACTGTCGCGATTTTGGGCCTGGGTGCGAATCAACTCCCCATCGAGTTCAACGGGGGGATTTCCCCCATCACCAACACTCACCAGTAGGGTTTCGTCGGGAAGCCACACCATGCGGGACCCAAAATGTTGTCCTTCGGGTTTGGCGGGAGTGGCGGTAAAAATGACCTCAACATTCTCTAAACGGTCGTCCTGGAACTCCCCTCGCGCCACTTGCACTTGGTTCGCGTCAGGGGTTCCAGCCGAATAGGTGAAGTAAATTAAGGCGTTTTCCTCAAAGCGGGGATGTACGGCGATATCGAGTAATCCCCCTTGGTTGATAGCTAAGACGTCGGGAACTCCAGAGACTGGGGTGGGATCTAAGACGCCATCACGGACAAGGCGTAAGCGTCCGGGCCGTTCCGTAATCAGCATGGTTCCATCGGGTAGCCAGGCCAATCCCCAGGGATGTTCTAAGTTGTCAATGATTGTAGTTTGTTGCCAATCTCGGTCTAAGGAGAGGGTTTGATTTGAGTCAGGGGTGGGGGATTCCGCGACATCCGTGGTGTCTGTTGGGGGTTCGGGTGTGGAACAGCCGCTGATGAGTAATAGTACCAATGCTGAGTTGGCCAAAGATCGAGTCATGTGAGTGAGGGGGTGCATCATCCTGGGTCTTATGGGGTCTTGGGGCGGCCAATCCGGTCACATCGCAGATCTATTACTATGGTAAAAACATTACCCCCCATTGGAGACATTCCTATGACTCGGCGAGGTTCACAAACTCCGGGCGATCGCATCCTAGCCTGTGTCATCTACCTCTTACCTCTACTCGAATCGGTACGCTATGGTGGCTACTTGTTCGATTTGGTACCACTGCTGGCTAACCTCATCTTAATTCCCCTCTCTCCCCTACTAAATCTTTACGAGGGATTTGTCCAAGGCGTTCCCTTTGGCGGACTGATTATCTTCTTCGCCTTGTTCCTGCTGGTGGTTCGCAACCGCAATCTCAGTCATTTTTTGCGGTTTAATACCATGCAGGCCCTGATTATCAAAATTGGTTTATCCCTAATCGCGATTCTCAGTCAATTGGTCGGACTTCCCCTTCAAGCGGCGGCCGTATCGGGAAATCTTCTCGTAGCGGTGATTGCCAATTTAGTGTTCTTGGCTTTCTTTGGTGGGTCTCTTTACGCGATTATTCAAGCGGCGTTAGGACGATATCCTGATCTCCCGGTTGTCTCCGATGCGGCTTACCAACACTTGGATCACTGAACTCCGATAGGATGGAGAGACTGGACTTACTACTAATCTATCGATTTTTGAGTGTTTTATGAACAGCCCCTCTAATTTTAGCTGGCGCGATCGCCTTGGCGCGGCCGTGGTCTATCTGGTTCCGTTGATGGAAGGCCTCAACTTTGGTAGCTTCCTATTTCGCCAATTTCCCATTCTTCAGGTTCTCTTTATCCCCCTGATTCCGGTCATCCAAATCTATAATGCCATTCCCTTTGGGCGACTGATTCTCTTCTTTGTCCTCTTTTTTGCGGTGGTTCGCAATGATAGTCTCAGCCGCTTTGTCCGTTTCAACGGGATGCAGGCGGTTCTGCTGACGATTATCCTCTCGATTAGTAGCCTCATCTTGAGTTTATTCGGATCTGGCTTACAATCCGGTGCGCCATTGCTGCTGGAAACTCTTGTCAATACCCTATTCTTAGCAACGATCGCCGCTGTTGGCTTTAGTCTGGTGCAATGTCTGCGGGGACAATATCCCGAACTTCCGGGAATTTCTGACGCGGCTAATTCCCAGGTGTTTTAGTCGTCCTCGACATTGGCGACTGAGGGAGTTGGCTTAGCCATGACGGGGTTTTCCAAGGCACCAATTCCCTCGATTTCGACGCGCACGCGATCGCCGATTTGCAACGAACCCACCCCTTTGGGAGTTCCGGTGAGAATCACATCTCCCGGTAACAAGGTCATGATTTGGGAGATATAGGACACCAACTCATCGGGAGAATAGACCATGCGATCTAATTGCGCTGACTGGCGGGGTTTCTCTTCTTCGTTGAGAAACGTTTGCAGTTTTGCACCGGGGTTGATTTCTCGGACGACCCAGGGGCCAAGGGGACAGAAGCTGTTAAAGCCTTTCCCTCTTGTCCAGAGGCGATCGCGCCGTTGTAAGTCGCGGGCCGTGACATCGTTGGCAATAGTATAACCCCAAATATAGTCCGAGGCCGCATCTGGGGAACAGTCCTGACAAGTCTCACCGATGACTAAGGCCAACTCCCCTTCATAGTCTACCTGCTCAGACTGAGGAGGATAGACGATCGCCGTCTCATGGGCAACAATCGTCGTTGGCGGTTTGAGAAACAACAGGGGTTCCGTGGGAACCTCCGCCGCCATTTCTTGAGCATGATCGCGGTAGTTTCTCCCCACAGCGACAATTTTAGACGGCGCACAGGGGGCCAATAACTCATAGGTTTCCGGCCCACAGGTCATCTCGGTCAGCTTCCCGTTCAACCAGGGCGGTGCATCGAAGATCTTGACACTGCGGTCAACCTGCAAAGAGCCATAATAAATTCGTCCTTCAGCCGTGCGGACGCGGATATATCGCTGTGCCATAGCTATCGTCGACTTTAGGGGCAATTATACTGCCTTGAGGAATCAGATCAACCCACCTGCGGGGGCGATCGCCCGGATGCTCAATGGCAAAAAACAGTTTATACTAGAAGACTGACCTTTTACCGTTATCCTGGTACAGAAGGTTCAATCCCAAATAGCCAACTTTTGCATACATGATTAAACTTCGACTCAAACGCCTCGGTAAAAAAAGAGAAGCCAGTTATCGGATTGTGGCCATAGAGAGTTCGGCCCGTCGCGATGGTCGTCCTCTGCAAGAACTCGGATTCTACAACCCCCGTAGCGGCGAAACGCGCCTCGACAGTCAAGAACTGCTCAAATGGCTTAACAATGGCGCACAACCCACGGATACCGTTCGCGACATCCTCCGTCGAGCGAATCTCGTTGGCCCCAAACCCGGAACCCCCGCTGCAACCCCGGCCGCAACCGCCGCCGCATCCCCTGAAGCTGCACCGAGCGAAACGGAAGCCACTGAAGCTGAAGCTGAAACCAGCGAAGCCAGCGCCTAATCGCGGCTGTTTTCCCCAAATTCCTCGGCTAGACTCGGTTTTTTTCAAGTTAGATCCTAACACCATACTGAAAATGGCTCTAAACTAGAATTAAGCCGAGTCTCTGTTTTCACTCCCAACCTAGCGATTAAAAAGTCACATCAACTAGGACTCCCAAAACAAGCAGGGTTAAGACAGAGAAAGACTTTGCCGAGTAGAATTTGCATAGTTTTAAGTGTCCACAAGAGTTATCCATTGTCAATTGCTAAATATGTATCCCTAGGATATGACCCCGCGACTCCCCATCGATCTTCACAGTCCTGAATGCGCCCTCGCCTTGGTGGGACAGCAGGACG
>CAZXWM010000189.1:4313-7802 GCA_964644215.1 uncultured Phormidium sp. | reverse complement strand
GTGTATGAGCGATCGCGCTCCCTCAATCCCCGCACTCCGGCGTTACAGGCGCGATTAAAAAGTGAGTTGAAATATCTCTTGCAAGCCTCGTATTGGCCACGAGCCTTACGGGAGTTGGATCGCTTGGGGGCGTTGCAATGTCTGCATCCACAGTTACGCTTGACGCGGGAACTGTGGCGGCGGTTACAGTTAGCGGATCGGGGGTTACGACGCTTTGAGAAATGGCATCGTCTGAGTCATTGGCGGATGTTGTTGGAGGTGTTATTGTCCCAGGTGGAGATGGGATCGGGGGAGTTTTCCCGCGCGGCGGTGGCGCAACAGTTACAGTTACCGGATGAGACGGTGCAACGGTTGGCGACGCTGGGGGAACGGCGCGATCGTTTGCAACGGGAGTTGCGGAAGGCGCAGCGGCCGAGTGAGGTGGTGCGGGTGTTGTCGGGGGAGGAGTTAGCGGGATTGTTGTTGGTAGCGTTGAGCCTGGGGCGATCGTTGCGGCGCAAGATTTGGCGCTATCTGACGGAGTGGGCTCAGGTGAAACCACTGTTAAATGGGGAGGATTTGAAGCAATTGGGGTATAAACCGGGGCCGCAATTTAGGGAAATGTTGGCGGATATCCAGGCGGGGACGTTAGATGGGGTTTTTGGCGGTTCTCGGCAGGCGGCGATCGCGTTTGTGGGCGATCGTTATCCCCTCTAGGGACAAACGATAAAACCAATTTTTTCGCTTATACTCACGTCAATCTTCCTTAAACAGTCTACCAAATCTACAATCGGCTAACTGTCCCTGTACTCTAGCGGTATTTTGCCCGTAACTAATTGAAAAAATCACTTCTTTCAAAATTTGAATTATCGCCAAGTAGGATGAATACAGCATGAATATCCAGGCATCCATTATTGACCAACGCTTAGGAGCAATTGTCAACCAAATTCGGGACAAGTCCGCCGAAGAGTTGGGACTCACCGATCAGGGTAGACTCAAGTCTTTGGCATTTGTCTATCTCTGTGTTCAAACCATCTTGGATTTAGAGGAAGATGAGGCGTTTGATTGCTTGACTGAAGGAGGGGGGGATTTTGGCGTCGATGCTATACATATTTCTGAAGAGTATGATGGGGAGTTTACTGTTAGCCTATTTCAAGCTAAATACAAAAATAATCTAGCCGGAAGCTCTAACTTCTCTGAACAGGGAATTGAGAGCTTAATTCGAGCAATCCAATATTTATTTAATCCAGCCGCAAAACTCGACTATCTGAATCAACGGCTACTGGCTAAAGTGGAAGAAGCCCGAAGTTTAATTCGCGATGGTTATATTCCCCAAGTTCGCGCCTTAGCCTGCAATAATGGACTCAAGTGGAACCCATCGGCTCAGGAAGCCATTGAACGCAGTGGTTTCGGGGAGCAAGTGACCTGGGAACATCTAAATCATGAGCGGCTAGTTAATATCTTGCAAGCCTCTAAACCCGTCAAGGATTCTCTGCAACTGAGTGGGAAGGCGATCGTTGAAGATATGGAGTTTAGCCGAGTCTTGGTGGGCAGAATTGCCGTGACTGAAATCGCTACCCTAATTGAACGACATGGGGAACGGTTGTTAGAGCGTAATATTCGTCGCTACTTAGGGCTACAAGGCAACCGTATCAATGAAAGTATTAAACAGACTTTAAATAGTTTTGAAAACCGCAATTTTTACTTTTACAACAATGGCATTACTCTAACCTGTGACAACTTTTCTTATAATGCCTTGCAAGATAGCGATTATCAAGTTCGGGTGGAAAACTTGCAAATTATCAATGGTGGTCAAACCTGTATGACCATTTTTAAGACCTTGCAAGACCCCAAATTGTTTCCTGAAATCAATCAAGTTTATGTTTTAGTGCGACTGTATCAACTCCCCCGTGATAATCAAGACTTAGTGCAACAAATAACCTATGCTACCAATAGTCAAAATCCCGTCGATCTGAAAGATTTACGAGCGAATGATGAACAGCAAAAACAACTCGAACTCGATATTCAGCAGTTGGGATTCCACTACCGGCGCAAGCGTTCTGATAACAGTACCCGAGCCACCGATATCACCTCAGGAGTCGCAGCGGAAGCGGTGTTATCGGTTTGGAGAAAACGACCGCATCAAGCCAAATTTTTCTCTCGGGAGCATTTTGGCAAACTCTATGATGTCATCTTTACTGATGACTTGAATGGCTCTCAAGTGATTCTAGCAGTTCTCCTCTACCGAATTGCCGAAAATCGTCGCAAACGTCCAGAATCAAATGACCCCGCCTTGGTACGCTATGGGTCTTGTTTTCTGGCGATGCAGATGGGGAGAAGACTTTTAGGAGATATGGGGGTTGAGATTCAGGATATTAGTCATCGGAATTTCCAGACGGCTCAGGAGTTGATTGAGCAACATCGTGATGAGTATTTTAATGATGCCGTGGCGGATGTTCAACGGGCGCTTCAGAGTCTGTATGGGGAGCAAGATATTTCCTTGCAGCAGCTTTCGGCAACCTTCCGGCGGGGGGATTTAATTAGTAGACTGTAAGGGCTACGTTGGCTCTAGAAATGTAGGAGCGCAAAAGATGTCACGGGTGTCAAATTAAGGCGTGATACCTCCTTTGTATTATCACCGAGATCTTGATACCATCTTCTGTACCAGGGTTGTTAGCCTGCATCAAAGGGGTAGCTTTGCAATGCGATTTACCCACTCCTGTGCAGTAGATGCTGCCCAAATCAGCAGTAATTCCTCAATAACAACTTCAATCGATAGCTTTCTGGAAACGATGAGTACTCCTGAGCTTTGACTGCTGGTAATAAACGCAGCGAACTCTAATGGCATCGTTCTGCGATCATGGCTAACGAGAATACGTCCTTGTTGTGCTGCAATCGCCAATACTTCTGAATCTTGAATACCTTCGAGTCCAGCAGCAAAGGCGGTTTGAAAGTCAATTGTAGATTCTCGTCGTAAAACACCTGTTACAATCGCCTGATTCAAGTCGGCGTCAGCTTGGTAACGAACGGTCACGAGTTTATCTCCTGCCTTGCTGCCTTAGCTGCTATAAGTTTATTATACAAAGCAGGATCCGTGGTTTGTAATGGTTGGGGCATAGCGTCAAATGCCTTTTCCTCTGCTGCTAAGTAAGCATCAATCTCAGCACGATTAGCAAGATAAAAGGCGATCGCTCCATAAACCTGTTCAAGGGTCAACAATGGAAAAGATTGAACAATGCTTTCAGGCGATAGTCCTTTTTGAAAGGCATAAACAATCGAATCGAGAGAAATCCGATTTCCCTCTACCCAATAAGCATTATCTCGATATTCTATATAAGATTTAGGTGCTAAAATAGGCATGGGTTGACTTGGTTCTTACCACCTCAATTCTACAGGAATTTGACAGATTTTGACAAGAGCAATATTTTTGGTAATCTTCTTAGATCAACACTCCGGACAGTTTTGCACTGACAACGAGAGAATGCGAGTTTCAGCCGCCTCTCAAGACCG
>CAZXWM010000189.1:528-4303 GCA_964644215.1 uncultured Phormidium sp. | reverse complement strand
CGCTCGCACGGAAAAATGTCCGGACTATTGTTAGATCTCATTCATATATAGAACTATAGAACCTCCTTCATCAAGGAAATCTTATAACTTGGCTCCAAGAGCATCAACAAGCGAGACAAACTCCTTGATCTTCAATTTATATAGAGAACCTCAAAAGAGTGCCCATTTGGTTATTAGTTATTCTTTGAACCTGCTTGCTGAATTTTCTCAAGGAACTGTTTACCTAAATCTGTCACGACAAAAGAACCAATATCTGTTTCGTTGATCCCTAGCTGAACTTCCTCAAGGGTTGGATAGCAAGTATTTTCTTGATATCGAACTAAGTCTAAATCTATCAGAGCCTGAACGTGATGTTCATTTAGGCCACGTTTCATGAACAATTCTGTACAGAATGCCTCATAATCTAAAACTATAGATTTTGAAAGATATTCCAAAAGCCATGCAACATCTTCCTCATTTTCAAAGACACTATTTTCGATCAATCCTGGGACACCGCCAATATCACTAAAGCTAAGATAGGAAGCATCTATTAAGTCGAGTAATTCGCTAGCTATTAGCATTACCCGAAGGCAAGTTTTTTGACAAATGTTTGAGCCATCGTGAGCAGAATAATTGCGATAGTATGCAAATGCTCCTTTAAACAAGTCTTTAGCATCCTGTTGCAAATCCTCGCCAAGAGGCACGCGAAGCTTGACGTATTGGCTGTTAGGATCATTGGTCGTAAAAAGACTTGTAATTAACTTTCTTCCGAATTTTACATCTTTAACAATTTTCTTTTCCTTCAGAGCAAGTTCTACCTGCGTCATAGCCTCATGTGCAGCATGTTTATAGTATTTATCTAGGTAGAGTTTCCAGCAGTTTTTAAAAATTCTTGGGCTTAGCAACTCTTCCAAGTTCATCTTATGTTCCATGCTTTTTAACCTATTTTCCTAGATGTTCAAGATCTAATGGTAGTATGCTAACTCTCGCCTGCCTATTGCCCACAGGTAAGTTTTCGTTGTTTCTTTACCGGCAACACTCCGGACAGTTTTGGACTGACAACGAGAGAATGCGAGTTTCAGCCGCCTCTCAAGACCGTTAAGCCAACGAGGAAATAGGGGTTTCAGCGCTCGCACGGAAAAATGTCCGGACTATTGTACCGGGGGCTTTGAGATATAACACCTAAACTGAGACTTGCCGCAAAGAGTGGAGTATATCGGATGATTGAGGCTGAGGAGCGATCGCCCCCCCAACCTCAACCCCTCACCCTTACGCCGACTTAGCCAGAACTTCCTTAGCCAGAGGAAACCCCAACTCCTCCCGCTGCTTGAGATACAAATGAGCCACCCGTCGGGCTAAATTGCGAATCCGACCAATATAGCGCGTCCGTTCCGTCACCGAAATCACCCCTCGGGCATCGAGGAGATTGAAGGTGTGGGAGCATTTGAGGACATAATCGAGACTGGGGGCCACTAATCCTCGCTGCGTCAGTTGTTCGGCTTCCTGTTCATATAAACCAAACAGGGTAAACAACATCTCCGGGTTGGAGGCTTCAAAGTTGTAGGTACATTGTTCAATTTCCCCTTGCAGGTGAACATCCCCATAACTGAGGTTGTCGGCCCATTGAATCTCGGTAAACGCCTCGACTTCTTGGAGATACATGGCCAGCCGTTCTAAGCCATAGGTAATCTCAATAGCGACCGGTTTGCAGTCAATGCCGCCACATTGTTGGAAATAGGTAAATTGGGTAATTTCCATCCCATCTAACCAGACTTCCCAACCGACACCCCAAGCCCCGAGGGTGGGCGACTCCCAGTTATCTTCCACGAAGCGGATATCACGATCCTCGGGGCGAATCCCTAAGGCCCGCAGAGAATCGAGATAGAGATCTTGGATATTGTCCGGGGAGGGTTTGATGAGAACTTGGTATTGGTAATAATGTTGATAGCGGTTGGGATTTTCCCCATAGCGTCCGTCGGTGGGGCGGCGACAGGGTTCGACATAGCCCACCGCCCAAGGTTCTGGCCCGATCGCCCGGAGGAAGGTATGAGGGTTCATGGTTCCTGCCCCCTTTTCCGTATCGTAGGGTTGGGCGATCACACAGCCGCGATCGCTCCAAAACTGGTGTAGGGTCAGGATCAGGTTTTGAAAGTTCATCGCTGGGAGGGGTTACAAATCAACGTCATCCATTGTGGCGCGTTGTGACCCCCTTTCGGCAAGGAATTAGCGGTTGACTTGAGTTAACCAAGTCCGCAAGTCCTGTAAACTCTCAAACCGGGTGAGGGAGGCCTCTAAAAGCTCATCGATTTCTGCCTCTGACAAGCCTTCAATCTGTTGACGCAGATCCGGGGGAATCTCTCCCAGGCGGCGAGACAGTTGCCGCATCACGAGCTGCATCTGTCCCTGGATCTGTCCCTGTTGCAGTCCCTGTTGCAGTCCTTCTTTCAAAATTTCCTGATACCAGGGTGATTCTCTTAATACAACCATATCCCACCTCATGATTTGTCGAACTAGATCTGATTCGAGGACAAAGGAGGCGAAAAACGAGAGGAGGGGTTCAAGTTCCTGTAACTGTTGATCCTCTCTCAACGCTCCCACCGCTTGTCGAATCACATCCGGCTGGTTTCCTCCCCGCAATACTGGCACAAAGGGAAGCAGGGCAGAAAGGCGATCGCGGAAGACGATCTCCACATCCACCTCCCACAGGTTAATCACCCGATAGTCCTGAACCGCTTGCAGTCCTAGAAACTCCGAACGGTAGCTTGTGGGAATCTTAGGGTTGCCCGAAGGGGGCAAGATATTGACCAGAACCGGATAGATAGGTAAATTATATCGCTCCTCAGCGAGGGCGACGTAGGCCCGGATTCGTCGCGGCATTCGCGAATCGCAACGCAGTTGGAGTTCATTGAGAACCAGAAACTCTCCATGTTCGGTACTCTGCACCCGCAACAGGACATCATTCTCCCGACTAACCCATTGAAAATCAGAGTTGAGAAAATCCACGACTCTGACATTCTCTTGCTGCGTCACCCACTTAACCCAGGTTTCCGGGGCTAAGCCAATCAGTCGTTTACTGCCAATATCAGCGACTTTCGCCATCGTTGCACCTCTTTAAAACACATCTATCAT
Organism: uncultured Phormidium sp.; assembly: GCA_964644215.1. Taxonomy (GTDB): domain Bacteria; phylum Cyanobacteriota; class Cyanobacteriia; order Cyanobacteriales; family Geitlerinemataceae; genus Sodalinema. Next base: position 1,195 of record CAZXWM010000189.1, on the reverse strand, counting down.
TTTCACCGCCTGAAGCAAATCAGGAATCACCCCTGGCGGCCATTCTGCCTCACACCGTCGTCCACTATTCAGAATAATACGAATGCGATAGTCGTCGGGATAGCCATCCGCCTCCATCCAGAGGCGATCGCTCTCCATCTCACAGGTAATGCGTTCTTCGTCCATCAACTCCGGGGTAATGGCCACAATCGTCTCACTTAGTTGTTGCAACAACCGCCGAAAATCCTCAAACTCCGCCTGGGTTAACTCAAAAGCGAAGTTATCTCCCCCCAGCAGGCCCACATAAGACTCGGCTTCAGGATGATAGCCCAGCCGCCAGCCCGGCCCTTGTTTGAGAATCTTAGCCATCCCGACGGGGATTGAAGGTTTCGAGCGATCGCAGTTTCTCGTACAGTTCCCGTTCCTCGGCACTAATCTCTCGGGGGGTGACAATTTGCACCTCCACCAACTGATCTCCCCGGCGGCCATCTCGCGTCAGATAGCCTTTCCCCGCTAACCGCAATCGTTGCCCCGACTTCACCCCATTGGGAAGTCCCACCTTCACCAAACCATCGAGGGTTTTCACCTCCACCTTGGCCGCTAACACCGCCTCCGAGGGTGTGACGGGAAGCGTACAGACAATATCGGCCCCTTCGACACGGAACAGGGGATGAGGGGCGACGGTAAT
>CAZXWM010000189.1:0-518 GCA_964644215.1 uncultured Phormidium sp. | reverse complement strand
AATCTTGAGATATAAGTCTCCCCCATGATTGCCCTGGCCCTTGAGGCGAATCCGTTGCCCCGTCACCATTCCGGGGGGCATCGTCACTTCGAGCGATCGCCCATCCTCCAGGCGAATCCGCTCTCGTCCACCGGTATAGGCTTTCTCTAAGGGCAACGTCAGCCGCGCCTCCACATCTTGGGGAGTTGGGCGCGAGACGGTATAGGAGGTTTTGGTGGTGCGGGTGCGGAAGGCATCGGGGCTATCTACCCGTAAGCGAGTGCCTGGGGGCGGTTGCGGGGCGGTGCGGGCATTGGGACGACGATTGAGGAGATCGTCGAGGAAACTGTTAAAGTCCGCATATTGCTCAAAACGGGCATCCGCTGGGGCGGTACTGCGAGGACTGCGGGCCACCGGTCGCCGTTTGGCTTTCTTCTGATTGAGGAAGCGGCTGAACTGGTCGTATTGACTGCGTTTGGCTGCATCGGATAGCACATTGTAGGCTTCCCCGATGTCCTTAAATCGCTCCTCAGCCGACT
>CAZXWM010000188.1:0-7859 GCA_964644215.1 uncultured Phormidium sp. | reverse complement strand
TCGAGGGTTTCCCAGTCACGAATGGCGTGGCAGGCCGGTTGACAGGGAACTCCGGCTACAGCCGGGGTGGGATGGAGTTGGGCCAGAACATCGAGAGGATGAACCGAGTCGGGGAGACTGGCACGCACGGGGGTCCAGAGATGTTGGATGTTGGACAGTTGCAGCAGACGAATGGGAGGGACAGGATGTAGGGACAGGCCTAACTGTTGCAGTTTTTGCTCGATGAAGTGTAACACAACGCGATGTTCATGGCGTTCTTTGGGACTCGATAGGAGATGATTGGCCAGTTGGGCATCGGTTGAGGCGGTTTCACCTCGCGGGGCGGAACCGGCGAGGGCGTCGGCAACGAGTTGGCGATCGCGGCTGCTGAGGAGACGTTCGGGGCTGGCCCCGATGAAGTATTGACCGTTCCCATTGCCGACGGCGAAGCTGTAACAGTCGGGATAACGATGTCGCAGTTGGGCTAAGGCGGTGGTGAGATGGAAGGGGGAACGGGCCTGTAAGTCGATGGCGTGGGAGAGAACCACTTTTTGCAGATGATTGGCCGCGATCGCCGCTAAGGCCTGTTGAACGTTGGTTGGGAATTTCTCGATCTCCCGCCAGTCGCAATGGACGGGTTGGGGAATCCGCTGAGGATCACGGCTGAGGGGTCGTGAGGGCAGCGATCGCAACTGTTGCAAGGTTTGCCAGGTCTGTTGACTCAAACGGGCTAGATCACTGTGATGGGTCAAGGGTAGGTTACAGGTGGCGAGGGTTTGCCCTTGTTGCTGGCTGAGTTGCCATTGGGGCAAAAAGGCACTGGCGGCGGGAAACAGGCTATTTGCGCCGTCGTCGAAAAAGCTAAAACTACAGAAGATTGGTAATCCTGGCGGATGTCCCAAGCGGGGATTGATCAGCGTGGCGTTCTCCTGACACTCTTGAACAAAGCCTTGGATCTGTTGGAACCGCTGTGGCCCGTTGGCGACCCTTTGACAGCAACTCCCCCAAGCGGCGATCGCCTCTTGTTGACTGGGGTTTTCTAAGTAGAATGAGGGGCGATCGCGACGATGATGCTGATCGAAGGCGATGAGGGGGTCGAGATCCGGCAGGACGATTCGTAGACTCAGCCAATGCGATCGCACTGTCTTGGGCAGTTTTTGCTGCCAATTGAAAAGAAATCTCTCAATATCTTGACAATTTTTAAAGCACTGTGTCGGACTAGGTTGAACGACCATGAACGAGCGTAATGTAAAGATGTATTAAGAGTTAAGTTGCCAGCGTCCCGTTACCCCTAACTCCGAGAGATCCAGTCGGGTTACCCCTAACTCAAACCGTCGCCAAACGCGGCCATCACGGGAACCGTCTCTCGGCGCTGGCCTCTCCCGACTACTAAGCTACCATCGATACCGGGGTGCTGTCCTTGGTTCTGGGGGAAGGGGTCGGCCAGTTTTGTCTGAAGCGATCGCCTCAATTGTAAAATACATCTAAAATACAACATCAGATTTTAACACTCATCTCGATTCCTGAAACCTTAGATCAAACTGAACGAATGACCACCGTATCTCCATCTCCCAGCCAAGTTAAAATTTGGTTTGCTGCCATCAAACCGCCCATGTACACAGTTGCCATTATTCCCATTTGGGTGGGAACTGCCGTTGCTGTTGCTGAACAACAAACCCTAAATCTCCGCATCTTTGCCACGTTTATAATGGCAGCTATTTTAATTATCGCCTGGTTAAATCTCAGCAATGATGTCTTTGACTCAGAAACAGGGATTGATAAAAATAAAGTCCATTCTCTAGTCAATTTAACGGGAAACAAATCCCTAATTTTCAGTTTAGCCAACCTCTGCTTACTGCTTGGTCTAAGTGGAATTGTGGCGATCGCCCTCTGGCAACAAGACATCACCCTTGTCACCCTCATCCTCGGCTGTTGCGCCCTCGGCTATAGCTACCAGGGGCCACCCTTTCGTCTCGGCTACCAAGGACTCGGCGAACCCATTTGCTTCCTCACCTTTGGCCCCATGGCCCTCGCCGCCGCCTACTACAGTCAAACCCAATCCTGGCAAGGCTTACTCAGCCATCCCCTGCCCTTTCTCATCACCTCGGGCTTCATCGGTTTGAGTACCAGCATTATTCTCTTTTGTTCCCACTTTCACCAAGTTGACGACGACTTAGCCGCCGGAAAGCGATCGCCCATTGTCCGCCTAGGAACCCAACGCGGGGCAACGGTTCTAAATTATGTCACGGGTTTGATGTTTCTCGGGTTGGCGATCGGCATCAGCCTCGGCCAACTCCCCGTCTGGGTTCTTCTAACCTTTCTCAGTCTCCCCATCGCCATCCAACTCTGTCGCCATGTCCAACGTCACCACAACCAGCCCCAACAAGTCAGTAACTGCAAATTTATCGCCGTCAACCTACATTTCCTCAGCGGTCTTTTCCTCGGCCTGGGCCTAACCCTGTAGAACCATCACATCCCCAGATTCCCAAAATAGTGCGTTCGGGGCGCTTACTTGCCCCTTGCCCCTTACCCCTTGCCTCTTGCCCCTTGCCCCTTGCCTCTTGCCTCTTGCCTCTTGCCTCTTGCCTCTTGCCTTCCCCCATGTACCGCCTCCGCCTCCATCCCTACGAACGCCCCTTCCGTCAGCCCCTGCAAACCCATCATGGTCCCTGGACGCGACGGCGGGGGATTCTCCTACAACTGACCGATGCCCAACAGCGGCAAGGTTTAGGCGAAATTGCCCCACTGCCGGAATTTGGATCAGAATCCCTAGAAGCCGCCCTCGATTTATGTCAACGTTTCCAGGGCCGTCTCACAGACACCGACATTTTCAACCTACCTGACTCCTATCCCGCCTCTCAGTTCGCCCTAGAATCAGCCCGAGAAGCCCTCGTTAATCCATCGGATGCCCCACCGCCCCCAGCACCTGACTGTCACCTCCTGCCCAGCGGCGAAGCGGCCCTACAGCGGCTAGAGACGACTCCCAGCCACCATTGGGGACCCTCTCCTAGCTTCAAATGGAAAATTGCCGTCACAGATATTGACCAGGAACAACATTGGTTTGGGCAACTCCTCTCCCGGCTACCCATCCCTAGCCGCCTACGACTCGATGCCAACGCCGGCCTAACCTGGGAGGAAGCCCAACAGTGGTTAGCCGCCTGCGACGGACAACCCATTGAATATCTCGAACAACCCCTAGCCGTGAAAGACCGAGAGGGGTTACTGGCCCTACAACAGCAGGGACCCGTCACCATTGCCCTCGACGAATCCGTGGCCAACCTCTGGGACTTGCAGGACTGGTTAAGGCAAGGATGGCCAGGAATTTTCGTCATCAAAGCGGCAATTATTGGCTCTCCCCGACGCTTACGCCAACTCTGTCAGGAGTTTCAGCCTGATCTGGTTTTTTCCTCGGTGTTTGAGACCGCAATTGGCCGCCAGGCGGCCCTGCGTCTCGCGGCAGAGTTGCAGCAAAAACCCCGCGCCCTAGGTTTCGGCGTGGGGTCTTGGTTTCATGAGACGGACGAGGCATTTGTCAAACACCAGTTGGCCGAGAATTGACCGAGAGGGCGACCCTCAACGCCCGACTGGGGGTAAACGACGTTCAGGAGGAATCACAGGCCCCGAAGAAACTTTGTCGCCGGTTAAGACAAAATTACGAATCAACCGGGCGGCGGCCCGTTGGGCGAGACTACTAATGATTTCTTGTCCCATCTGTTGGGTTTCGGGTTTGGCCAAGAGTCCGGGAACTAGACGGACGAACTTCATGGGGTCAAATCCTGGCGTATCTTGCACAATTGCCCAGATGCGTTTGATGTGTTCTAGGTTTTGCCGATCTTGGTCTGACATGGCTGGAGTTTGGGGACGGTTGCCGTTCCATTTTCCTTTACCATTGCTTTTGCCATTGTTCAAACCTATGTTCAAGCCTAGCCAATCGTTGAGGGCAGCATTGGTGTTTTGTACGGCATCGATTGAGAGAAGATCGGCATTTTTGACGATTTCATCGACGAGGCGATCGCGGATTCCTTCTCCCCGTTCAGAAAATAGGAACTCCAGGGCCTGATTTAAGGCATTCGCTAAATCATAATCCTCACTACCCTTGGCATTGTTGAGCAGATTTTCTAAACGATTCCACCGGAAGCGATCGTCCTTGAAAAGTAGCTCCTGCAAGGAATTACGCAATTCAGGAGAGGGGTCAGTCAGGAGCCGTTGGGCGACATAGGGATAGGCTTTACTTAATACCTTAAACTCCGGATCAACATTGATGGCAATTCCCTCTAATGTCACCAAAGAGCGAATAATTAAGGCATAGTAAGCTGGGACTTTAAAGGGATATTCATACATCAACTGTGAGAGTTTATCGGTAATACTCTTAAAGTTGAGTTCAGCAACACTCGCTCCTAGGGCATTATTAAACACCTCTGACAAGGCAGGAATAATGGGAGTTAAATCGGTGTCTTCGGAGAGAAATTCCAGTTTGATATAATCATTGGCTAAGCCCTCAAAATCACGGTTAACGAGATGGACAACCGCTTCAATGAGACCATAGCGTTGATAGGATTTGACCTCGCTCATCATGCCGAAATCCAAATAGGCTAACTGGCCATCATCCATGGCTAACAAGTTACCTGGATGAGGATCAGCATGGAAAAATCCATGTTCGAGGAGTTGTCGTAGGGAACATTGCACCCCAACTTCAATCAAATAGCGAGCATCAATTCCTTTGGCGGAGATGGCCTCTAAATTCGTCAGTTTGGTTCCAGAAATCCACTCCATCGTCAACACCCGACGACGGGTATAGGTCTCATAAATTCGAGGGACATAAATATCCCGCAAATGACCATAGAGATTGGCAAAACGTTCAGCGTTTTGGGCTTCATGACTATAGTCCATCTCCTCGAAAATGCGGGCAGCAAATTCATCGAGAATGGCCACCAAATCACTGCGTAGCCGTTTGACTCGTTTCTGGACCCAGATGGCCAAACTCCGCAACAGATAGAGATCTAAAGCAACCCGTTCGAGCAGATCGGGCCGTTGTACTTTTACGGCGACGGCTTCCCCGGTTTTCAGTTTCCCTTTATACACCTGTCCCAAGGAGGCCGCAGCGACGGGGTTTTCCGAGAGTTCAGCGTAAATCTCGGCCGGCGAGGCCCCGAGTTCTTCTTCAATGAAGCGGAAGGCGACCTCGTTGGGGAAGGGGGGAAGTTGATCCTGAAGCTGACTGAGTTCTTCGAGGTAGAGGGGAGGAACTAAGTCGGGACGAGTCGAGAGTGCTTGTCCAATTTTGATATAGGCGGGTCCCAATTTGGTTAAAATTTCCCGCATTCTTACGGCCCGCCGCCGTTGATTTTTCTCAGCCGAGCCGGTACGACGGTCCCACCAGAGACTCAGGAAAAAGCTCAAAAAGGGGAAAACAATGTCAAATAGCCGCCCAGCAACGTGCCAAAACCGACCCCGATAGCGAGCGGCGACCATTTCGGGGTCATAGCGGAGTCCCTTGCCATCATCGTCGAAATCCCCCTCCAGTATTGGATCGCTGAGGTCAGAGTCTAGATCCAAATCTGGGGTGGTTTGGGGCGGGGAAATGGTTTTGACATCCATAGATTGCCTTCTGTGTGAGAGTCCTTCACAGATTGTAACAATTTATGGAGAAGGGTAGGGAGACCGGGAAACCGTATTGGCGCGATCGCCTCGGCGTTAGTGGACACGAATCCCCAAAAACACGTCATAGAGGAAGCTAAAAAAGCTTTTCCCTTCATGGAAAATCCCCAAGGACTGTTCACAGCCTTTTTCATCTAAGAGGGGTTTGGTGGCGTAATAAGCCCCCTGATAGCCATACCAAGGCACAGAGGGCCAGAGGTGATGAATCAGGTGGTAGTTTTGTCCCAAAATGAGAATGTTGAGCAGGGGACTGGGGTAAACGCGGGCATTGAGCCAGCGATCGCGCTCCCGAAAGGGCCGATGGGGCAAATAGTCAAAGAATAAGCCCAAGGCTAACCCCACCACCAACGCCGCTGAGAACCAGTAGTTGAGGATATAGCCGACAAAGCCGAATTGAATGGCAATTGCCACCACAGCCATCAGGAACAGGCGACTGAGGAACCATTCGAGGAGTTCGTTATTGCGCCAGAGTCGGCGTTTGAAGAAGAAAATCTCGTGATAGAAGAATCGCGCCGCAATCATCCAGAGAGGCCCCCCTGTGGAGACAAAATGATCGGGGTCATTTTCGGGATCATTGACGTTGGCGTGATGTTGCATATGAACTCGTGTAAAAACCGGGAAGGCAAAGCCGAGCATCAGGGCGCTACTATGACCGAGAACGGCGTTGGCCAGTTTGTTGCGATGGGCCACATGGTGGGAGGCATCGTGAATGACCGTACCTGCCATATGGAGGGCGCAGACATTCATCAGGAAACAACACCAATGGGGGATCTCCCAAATCCAATAGCCACACACTGACAGAACGACCAAGCCTGTTGCACCCAACATCAGCAGTACGGTGGGATTGATTAATGCTGCCGGTGGACCGAGAAATTCCTTGGGAACCGTCGTGATAGGCTTTGGATCTGAAGCAATTGCAGTCATATGCTTCTTTAATAAATTATGATTGCGGAATGTTAACCTTCCGATGGTAACAGGGAAAGATGAATTTTTGTCAAGCAGGGCACAGTTGTTGAGGGGATTGGCCGCTCTGGCAACTTTTAGGGCGGCCCGCCCGTCCAAACTTAATAGCATCTCATAGCATCTCTAAGTCGGTACGTGATCTCTGCCCACCTCGGAGGCGTTGTCGGAAGCCACGTCGCTGTATGAGATTTCAAGATCACATGACATTAATACGGAAAATCACTATGTTACCTAAATCTCAATTGGTCTCATCTCCCCGCTGGTTAGCGTTGGCGAGTGTGGTGGGGTTAAGTTTTGCCCTAGCCCCTGGGGCGGTGGCCCAACTTCCGGAAATCCCCGAAGACGACACGAGCCAATCGGAACCCATTGAACCCGTGGCGGAGGATGTGCGTTTCTCCTGTCAGAGCGTCAATGGGGAGTACACCGTTATGTACCATCCCGATGGACAAGGGGGCCAACGCTATGCTTGGGCCACTCCTACGGCCCTCGGGGGCGGTTGGACTCCTGAACGTCGTTGCAACGAAATTAGCCGTCGTCTGGAATCCTATCGTCCCGATGGCTTAGTGGAGTTAGGAACTAATGTTGAAAATGGCTATGACGTGGTTTGCGTGACGACTCAGGCGAATCGTAGTTGTCGCATTGTTTTGACGGTTCCTCCGGGACAAGATCCCCGACAAACTCGGGATTTGGTCTTTGAGAACATTGTTCTGGCGGATTCAGGGACTTCCACCGATGGCGTCACAGCCCTGACGGGGGGTGATGGAGTCGAAATTGTCGAAGGCCTATTGGGGATTGAACTTCCTGAGGGACTCGGGGGTCGTCGCTCGTCGCAACCGAGCCGCCAACGCAGCTCCTCGAATTGGATCGATTTGCGTCCTTTCTTAGCACCGACGGATGGGGGAACGGGGGGACAACTGCAAAATTTCCGAGGCTCTTCACCGAGTCCCTCTCCTGAAAATCCTCAACTCGATCCTAGTCGCTTTTAGGGCTTTGCGGCGTATATTTCGCCCTTGATTCTCCTTAACCCCCTGGTCCCCTTCTGCCAAAACGGGAGCAGGGGAAGCAGACTCGAAGTCCCTCGCCCTTTGGGTGAGGGATTTCGGCTGAGGGGGGTCGCCCGGTCTGCCAAGCTGTACAAGTTGAGGATTTGCCTTCGGCTCACTCATCCCATTAAGATCGGGCCAATATGTTCCAACAGTCCCGATGCTTTGTTAGCCAAAGTCGAAAACCTTATCTTAAATGTCAAAAGAAGACTCCCG
>CAZXWM010000187.1:4346-7881 GCA_964644215.1 uncultured Phormidium sp. | reverse complement strand
CACGTGGCTACGGACCACGGTGTCGGGGGTTCGAATCCCTCCTAGCCCGTTCCAAAGTATAAACGAGTGGTTTCCGATTCGGGAACCGCTCGTTTTGCGTTTTGGCTGTAAAAAGAGTAGACAATTCCCCACGCTTCTCTCACGACTCATTCAGGGCGAGCCATCTATGGAAGACAAAAACTCCCCTCCATCTGAATCCCCCCGCCAGTCTGCGGAGACATTGACTGGTTTAGATCGGGTTCTGGGTTGGATCGAACGGGTTGGTAATGCCCTACCCGACCCCGTGACTCTATTCCTGATTCTGGCGATCGGGGTGATTCTCTTGAGCGCCTTAGCAGCGGCGGCGGGGCTTTCTGTGGTGCATCCGGCAACCGCAGAAACGGTCACAGCCCTGTCGTTGCTGTCTGGCGAAGGATTGCGACAAATGATTACCGAGGCCGTGCAGAACTTTGTGCAGTTTCCTCCCTTGGGGCCGGTGTTGGTGGCCATGCTGGGGGTGGGTCTGTGCGAATATACTGGGCTGCTGTCGGCCGCTTTGCGCTGGGGGGTATCGGTGACACCGCTGGCTCTGATCAGCCCTGGTATTGTGTTTTTGGGAGTGATGTCGAACCTCGCCTCCGATGCTGGGTACGTGGTGTTAACGCCCCTCGCGGCGATGCTGTTTGCGGCAGTGGGTCGCCATCCAATTGCTGGGCTGGCGGCGGCGTTTGCCGGGGTTTCGGGCGGGTTTAGTGCCAATCTGCTAATTGGGACCCTAGACCCATTGCTGGCCGGGATTAGTCAGGATGCTGCCGGTTTTATCGACGTAGATTATGTGGTGAATCCCACTGCCAACTACTACTTTATGGCGGCCTCGACCTTGGTGATTACCCTGGTAGGGTGGTGGGTAACTGACAAGGTGGTGGAGCCTCGTCTAGGGTCCTATGAGGGCGATCGCACCCCAGAAGACGAACAGACCCTCACCGCCCCCGAGCGCAAGGGGCTGCGCTGGGCCTTGTATGCTCTGTTGGCCATGCTGGCTCTGCTCGCCATCTTAGTCCTCCCGCCCAATGGCATTCTGCGCGATCCTGAGACGGGCACCCTTGTGCCGTCTCCCTTCCTCAACGGCATTGTAATTTTGATTGCGCTGGGTTTCCTGATACCGGGAATTGCCTATGGCATGGCTGCGGGAACTGTGCGCAATGATAAGGATGTAGTCAAGGGGATGTCTACGGCGATGAGCGCCATGGGTTACTACATCGTGCTGTCGTTTGTGGCGGCACAGTTTATCGCCTACTTTAGCTGGAGTAACCTGGGCGTTATCTTGGCGGTGAAGGGAGCCAATTTGCTAGAAGCGAGTGGCTTTACAGGCATTGCGTTGCTGTTGAGCTTTGTCCTGCTGAGCGCGTTTATCAACCTCTTTATCGGTTCAGCGTCGGCTCAGTGGGCGATTATGGCTCCCATTTTTGTGCCGATGCTGATGCTATTGGGCTATACGCCGGAGCTGACACAACTCGTGTTTCGCATTGGCGACTCGACCAGTAACATCATTACGCCGCTGATGGTGTATTTTCCCTTGATTGTGGCCTTTGGGCAGCGGTTTGATAAAAATCTCAAGATTGGCACCCTAATTGCCACGATGCTGCCCTATTCGCTGGCGTTCCTGGTTAGCTGGTCTCTGTTTTTTGCCCTCTGGTTTCTGTTGGGGTTGCCCCTGGGTCCGGGGGCAGGTATTCAGCTGCTGTAATGTGGGTTTGGGTCAATCCGAACTCATGTCTGGTTAGGAAATCGCGATCGCCCCTCCTCAACCTTTGGCCCAACGTTTGGCATGATTACTAATGGCAATGAGTTTTTGTTTTTAAAAGCAACTCATCAGCCAAGGGCGCAATATGCCAATTCTCGCTTGTTTTCGTTGCTCAATCCTGAGCCTGAGTTGCGATCGGTGTTGCAGATTTTAAAGCTGTTGGGAGAGGTGGCTGTTGGGGATTAGGAGGATTTAATACGAAATCTGGTTTTGAAAACTTCGCCTTGTAGGCCTAGCTGTTATGCCCGGTATTCGAGAATTTGAACACTAAAAACACTATACATTTTGATAGATAAAGCGAGCATAGTTCAGGATTTCTTGTTGTTGCCGTTCAGGAAGCTGTTGGAGAATTGCCGTGATTCTTTCGGCAGCGCTCAACCATTGCTGAGTGGTTGACTTCCAAACCACGATGAATTTTTGCCGAGGCAAGGTACATAGGGCCAGCGTTTCTCCGGCTTCGTTGGAAAATTCCACCTCGAAGTCATTATCGCTGTACTGCTCGACAATAGCGCCCTGGGTGCCAATAAGCAGGTTATGTTCTGGCAGGCTGACCAGTAGTTCCACGATATCGAAGGGTTCTGGGTTCATGATGACGGTCTTTTAATGTAAGCGGTGAGCAGTCTTGCGTAGTGGGCATTGGCAGGAATAATCCAGCCTGTACGGACGTTTTCCCGTTGATGAGGTTGATTACCCTGAATTTCTAGGTCAACTTGGTATCGCTGTCCGTATTGGTCTATCTGTTGCGGGATAGCCTTAGCCTCTAGGGCTTGAGCTTGAATTTGGTCGAGCAGGGATTGATAGTTATCTCTGGTATAGCCTAGATGCTGTTGAAACATCAGGGCTTTGTGTTTACCTTCGGGGTTGGTGAAACAAAGTATATAATCGGTGAGCTTACGCGGCTCGATCAGGATTTCGTCTACCAAGTCTTTCAGTTTCATAGTCTAGGGACTAACGCGAAGCTGGCCGCTCATTAGGACCGGTGATTTTTGAGGATTAGGAGGATTTAAGAGGTGTGAGGTGAATTGCAGCGCAGAAGATTGTGACGAAGACCAATCCCCCCAACTCACTCAGCAGCGGACTGACGCATTAACGTTTCCCCAGTGCGGAGGATTTGCCCCGCCAACATCGCCCCGCCAAAGCCATTATCGATATTCACCACCCCAATTCCCGTCGCACAGGAGTTTAACATCGTCAATAGGGGGGCGAGACCGCCAAAACTGGCCCCATAGCCGATGCTGGTAGGAACCGCCACCACCGGCGCATCCACTAACCCCGCCACCACACTGGGTAACGCGCCTTCCATCCCCGCCACGACAATTAACACCTGGGCCTGTTTCAGTAGATGTTGATTCCTCAGCAGGCGGTGGATTCCTGCTACCCCCACATCCCAGAGGCGAAACACCTCGAAGCCGCAGAGTTCACCGGTGACGGCGGCTTCCTCGGCTACGGGGAGATCGGCGGTTCCGGCGCTGACAATGCCGATAGTGCCGGGATGCTGTCGGGGAAGGGGGTCGGGGGCGATCGCACAAATGCGGGCCTGGGGATAGTAGCGGACATCTCGCAGGCGATCGCGAATCACACGATAGGCCTGCGGCCCTACCCGAGTCGCCATCACCAGCGACTGGCGATCGCGCATGGCCATCATAATCTCGACAATCTGCTCAGGACGTTTATCCTGACCCCAAATCACTTCGGGAAACCCTGTCCGTAAACTCCGCTGATGGTCGATTTTGGCAAATTCACCAACCGGCT
>CAZXWM010000187.1:0-4336 GCA_964644215.1 uncultured Phormidium sp. | reverse complement strand
TTTTGTCAAGGGCTGTTTGGGGGTCTATCTCACCCGTCGCCACCAACCCCAGCAGCGTTTCTAATTGTGCTGAATCCATCCCTAATGCTACCCTAATCCTCAGAAATTTTCAGGTCTGGGAGGTTCCAGAACACCCCGCCAATCGCTGAATAGCGAGTTCCTTCAATGGTATTACGAACCGCCGCCATCGACAGGGGATTCACCAGATAAATAAAGGGCAGATTTTCCTGAACCAAAATTTGCGCTTCCCCATAAATGTCTTTGCGGTTTTCATCTCCAAAGACCTGAGAGGCTTGAATATAAAGAGACTCAATCTCTCGCTCCCAATCTTCTACTACGCGACCCTCAATAGGGGGATCATCACGACCCTGATTGAAACTATGTAAACGTCCATCAACGGCAAAAATCGTCAAATTCCCGTGAGGTTCGACACCTCCAGTGAAGCCGATTAAATGAGCTTCCCAATCAAGGCTTGAACTGAGTTTATTGACCAAATTATTGAAGCCCATGGGTGTAAAATTAACCTTAATCCCAATCCGGCTTAAATCCTGACGAATTTGCGCACCAATAGCTTCGCGAGTTTGGTTCCCTGCATTAGTAATCAGTTCAAACTCAACCCGATTTCCATCTTCATCGAAGAGGCGATCGCCCTCATCATAGGAAAATCCAGCATCAAGTAACAGTTGTCGAGCCTGGTCCAAATCATACTCATAAGTTGGCAGTCCCTCCTCTGGCGACAAATAATAGGGACTTTGAATAGAAATCGGCGAATTTTGGGGTTCTCCCAAGCCACGATAAATACTATTGATCATCGTTTGGCGATCAATAGCATGAGCCACAGCTTTACGAAAGGCTAACGTATTAAACCATTTTGACTTAATGGGGTTAACTAGCGGTTCACCATTGGGATTTTTACCCCGGTTGAGGTTAAAGGTGATAAACGTCGTTCCCATTTGCGGGCCATCTTCATAAATCGTGAAGTTGCCCCGTTCTTCCTCCTGTTTCAGTAAGGAAAAATAGGCCGGACTCACACCAATTGAAATCAACCCTCCCGAGCGAAATTGCAACAACTGAGTATCCTGATTTTCCACCACTTGCCAAACCAATTCTTCAATATGCGGTTTGGGGGTTCCATCCTCCTCCGTATCCCAATAATAGGGATTGCGTTCAAAGCGTACCCGTTGGCCCGCCTGATATTGAGACAAGCGATAGGGACCATTGCTAATAATCTCCTCGGGAGGCGTATCTGTTCCCCAGAGTGTGTTAAAGCGGGGTTCTCCCTCCGCATTCACATCCTCAACCGCTGAACGTAAAATATGTTCCGGGAGAATCGGAGACCCGAGAGTTCGTAAAATGGGTGAAAAGGGTTCTGGAAGCAGGATTTCAATGCGGCGATCGTCGAGTTTTTGAATGGTGGGAAACTCGCCCGTTTCTCCCACCCGCAGCACATCACGAGTTGAACTGGGAATGCTGCGGTTAAAGTAAATATCGTTGAAGGTAAAGACCACATCATCGGCTGTGAGGGGTTCCCCATCAGACCAGCGTAACCCCTCTCGCAACGTAAAGACTAGCCGCAGATTGTCTTCAGAGGTTTCCCAAGATTCCGCCAGTTGGGGCACCACCTCAGCCGTAACTCCATCGGAGGTGACAAGTCCTTCGTAGATATAAGAGAAGACATTGGGAGACTCCTGACTCAACGCGGCGTTAAAGGTTTTGGGGTCACTAATTTGTCCTAAGATGATTTGACTCTCCGCCGCCTCCTGAACCCGGAAGCGTTCGAGTTGACAGCCACTGAGGCCCAACAGCAGAACGACTCCCAGTAAAACTAGGGTTATGAGTCGTCGGACTCGGTGGGGACGCGGTGAGAGGGGAATTAGCACAGACATGATCTAGAGAAGGGTGAGCTTGAGGCTCCAGGCTAAGGTTCAATTCTAATCCCTAGCTGCTAATCTGTCTTGGCCAGAAGCACAACAGCATGAACCGCAATTCCTTCTTCTCGTCCGACGGGGCCGAGTCGTTCGTTGGTGGTGGCTTTGATACCGATCGCCGTTGGAGTGAGTTTCAGAGTATCAGCCAGGTTCTCCTGCATCTCCTGAAGATGGGGTTTAAGCTTCGGACGTTCGGCGACGATGACGCTGTCAAGGTTGCTAATAGTCCAGCCTTTTTTCTGGATCAGGTGGTTCACTTGTTCGAGGAGAGTGAGGCTGTTGGCGCCGCGCCACTGCTCATCACTGGGGGGGAAGTAATGGCCAATGTCGCCGAGACAGAGTGCGCCGAGCATAGCATCCATGATGGCATGAGTCAGGACATCGGCATCACTGTGGCCGTCTAGGCCGCGATCGTGGGGTAACACGACGCCACCTAGGATGAGGGGTCGCCCTTCTACGAGGCGGTGAATGTCATAGCCGTTGCCGATGCGAAGGTTCATCGCGGTCAAGAAACGTTACGTTTTTTGTCAGTGTCGCTTCTAATCGTAACTTGGGTCCGTTGAGTTGTACAGTTAGCTTGTACAATGGGATAGCCCAATTTGATGCTACGAGGACGCTCTATCTAATGCCCGTTGCCGTCGGTATGATTCAAAGCCTGGGGTTTCCCTCCATTTTAGCGGCAGCTGATGCTTCTGTGAAAGCAGCTCGCGTGACGCTGGTGTATTTTGACAAGGCTGAAAGTGGTCAATTTGCCATTGCCTTTCGCGGGCCAGTGTCGGAAGTCGAAGAAGCAATGAAGGCAGGATTGGCTGCTGTGGAAAATACCTTTGGGGGTAAAATTATGTCCCATTATATTGTCCCTAACCCCCCAGAGAATATCGTTGCCGTCTTACCTATTCACTACACGGAAATCACTGAGCCATTTCGCTGAGGAATGAGGAGTTCCTTGCCATAGTGATGGGGGATGATGGATAATTTTTCAGTTGGGTTTTGATGGGGTGAGGTCGAATGACCGAAAATCATGACCTGAACATCGCTACATTAAGCTTTCCAGAGGCTTTAACACAGCGCTTGGATAAAAACGCTTCAAGTTATAAACCTTTAATGGGGGTCAATGATGCCCCAACCATGCCAAATTTAGGAGATCAACCGTGACACAGCAGGCAGTAGGATCGATTGAAACCAAAGGGTTCCCAGGCGTTATGGCGGCCGCCGACGCGATGGTTAAAGCTGGACGAGTCACTCTCGTTGGCTATATCCGTGTGGGAAGCGCCCGCTTTAACATTAATATCCGTGGAGATGTCTCGGAGGTGAAGACGGCGATGGATGCCGGAATCGCCGCTGTTGAACGAACCTATGGGGCGACGTTGGAGTCTTGGGTGATTATTCCTCGTCCCCATGAGAACATTGTGGCGGTTCTGCCCATTGATTATGGCCCGGATGTCGAAGAGTTCCGGGATGCGGTGAATGGGGGACGGCTTCCTCGTTCTCTCTCGGGTGGGTCTTAAACCGATTCATGGAGAGTTGGTTGGCCCGGTGTTCTTGGTGACACCGGGTTTTGAGTTTTGCGTGCTGTCCTTGGACGAAAATTCACGCTAGGATCGGGAGCGAGTTTGGATTCTCCAGTATTATTGATATTTTTTTAAGCTTGCTGCTATGGATACTGTCAGCTTAGAGTTGCAATCTTCGGTTTTAGTGGTTGAACCAGAGACAACCCTCGCTCAACGAATTGCCCTCGATTTGCAGGAAGCGGGCTATGAGGTGGCGATCGCCCATGAAGCCCATAATAGCCTCCATCAAGTGGCGGAGATGCAACCGGGGTTAATTGCCATTAATCGTACTCTCCCAGGTCATTCAGGGTTATGGCTCTGTAAACATCTACGCAGCATTGGCAATCGGGCTGTGGTGATGATGATGCTGGCCAGTGATACCCTAGACGATCGCGTGGCCTGTCTCGAAGCCGGGGCCGATGATTATGTGATAAAACCCTACCGTTCCCATGAATTTCTGAAAATGGTGGCGTTTTATCTCAAGCCAGAACACCCGGATACTCATCAGTTACGTTTTGCGGATCTGTTGCTGGATTTACCCAGTCGTCAGGCGTTTCGGGGGGTTCGGGGGGGCGATCGCCATTCTGAACGGGCGATCGACTTAACCATGAAAGAGTTTGAACTGCTCAAATATCTCATGGAACATCCCCGTGAAGTGCTCACTCGTGAACAAATCCTAGAAAATGTCTGGGGTTATGAATTTATGGGAGAGTCGAACGTGATTGAAGTCTATATCCGCTATTTACGCCTGAAAATCGAAAATGAAGGGGATAAACGACTCATTCAAACTGTGCGCGGCGTGGGGTATGTGTTGAGGGAAGGTTAATAGTTGATAGTTGATAGTTGATAGTTGATAGT
>CAZXWM010000186.1:0-7908 GCA_964644215.1 uncultured Phormidium sp. | reverse complement strand
CAAAAAAGTCCAACAATTTCCCCTGACGAGGCGTTGTCAAGCGAATCGCCAAAGCATTAATCGTAAAATCCCGGCGGTACAAATCCTGACGAATGGAACTCGCCTCCACCTCCGGATTCGCCGCTGGATAGGGGTAAAACTCCGTCCGCGCCGTGGCAATATCCAACCACAGAGAGTCAAAAATGGGGTCATTGTGCCATAACAACGCCGCCGTCTGGAATGCCCCATGCACATCCAACCGCGCTCCCGAAAACTGCTCCTGTAACACATTCGCCAACTCCACTCCCGCGCCAACTGTCGCCGACTGGTGAAAGCCATCCACCACTAAATCAATATCCGTTAACTCCACTTCCGTCTCTTGCGGTGACTGCATTACCCGTAACAGATCTCGCACCGCACCCCCCACCAGATAGAGTTGCCAGCCTCGTTCCTGAGCCGCTTGGGCCGCTGTTTCGAGCAATTGCCAAAGTTTGGGGGTTAGGTGCGATCGCAGGCCATCCCACACATCGGCTTCCCGCGTCAACCGTGTCAGTGAGCGATAGCCGAACTGTCGCCCCTGGGAACCTCGCCCAGGATCGATGGGGCAGAGTTGACGACTATCCTCATGGAGTTCTCGCAAGACATCGGTGCGAGTGACAATCCCCACCAATGCCCCCTCGTCTAAGACCGGTAGGCGACCAATATCAAACGTCACCATCAGCCCCTCAATTTCGGGCAGCAAGGTGTCTGGAGTAATCGTTTTGATGTTTCGCGTCATATAGCCCTTTACGGGGGCATGGTGGAAGCCGTGGTGTAGGGCAATGTCCAAATCTCGGCGGGAGATAACCCCCACTAATTCGTCGGCTTGGTTCACCACCGATAAGCCGGAATGGCCGTAACGCAACAAAATTCGATGGGCCTCGCCAATGGTGGTACTCGGGCGAATCGTGCGCACGGGAGATGACATCAATTCTCGGGCCGTCGGCGGTGGGGGAATTTGGGCTTTGAGGCGATCGCGCAACTGACGCAACACCTGATCAGGGTTAGCATTACGCAATTGTGCTGAACCGGCTTTGCGATGGCCGCCCCCACCGATGGTTTGCAGAATGGCGTTGAGATCTGTCTGGGGAATCTGCGATCGCGCAATCACCGTCAGCCGTGACTCATCCCCCTGACGCTGATACTCATGCAGCAAAATCATGGCATCGCTATCCGTCAGTTCCAGCAGCCGCGAGGTTAACCCCGACAATCCCGGCACATAATCGGGGGTACGCAACACCACTGACGCTAATTGTTGCCCCCAAACCTCCTCGGTATCCACGGTTTCTAGGGCTGTTGCTAACAAGTCTTGCAAGGAATCCGATAATCCCGGTTCAATATACTCGGCAATTAACGTTAAACTCGCCCCCTGCTTCATCAACCAGGCTAAGGCCAAGGCATCCCGCGCTGTACTATGGTCAAAGGTGAGAGACCCACTATCGACATGAATCCCTAGGGCCATCACCGTGGCCTCATGGACGGTAAGACTAATGTTTTGCTGTTGCAACTGTTCGGTGATTAGGGTGGTTGTGGCCCCAATGGCTTCAATCTGACAGTGGCTGGCGGGGATATCTCCTGTAACACCGGGATGATGATCATAGAGATAAACCCCCTGTAAATGAGGCGCATCAAACCATTCTGCCGCTTTGCCGAGGCGATCGCGCCATTGGGTATCCACTACAAACAGCGATCGCAACTGGTTCGGATTCACCGATCGCCGCTCGATAATGGCATACTCATCCCGATGCAGTCTCAGAAACTCCTCCACCCCAGGATGAGCGCCTCCTGTCAATACAATACGAGCGCCAGGATGCAGTCGGGTTAAGCCAACGGCTGCCCCCAAACTATCGAAATCAGCGGTGGTGTGACAGAGGATGATGTCCATTTGGGGAGGGAACAGGGAATAGGGAACAGGGAACAGAAACAACGTAGGGGCAATCCCTTGTGGTTGCCCCCTTCCGGTGGGGGATTTGGGCGATCACTCCTGTTTCTAAGGGGCCAATGTTAGGATTAGGCATCAATACCAATACGGTTTCAATATAACCACGTCAACATCATGTCTTTTGCAGCTACCCGTAAACTCTGCGTTGCCTTTTCTCTGGCAATGTTGCTTTTTGTCGGGGGATGTCGCGGCCCTCAAGCCGATGTTCCGCCACCCCCTCCCGCTGAACAAGTGCAACCGGCCGATGGCCAGGGTGCGGTTTCCTCTGAATCCATCCCCGGAAGCGCCTTTAATCGCTTCTTTCCTGCGGCGACAGGGGAGTATGAGCGTGTGTACACCCAGGAGAAGGATGGGTTTGCTGAAGCGAAACTCAAACGCAATGGCGAGGATGTAGCGATGCTGGCTATCTCGGATACGACTAATGTCCCCGCTGCTGCTGAACGACTACGCAATAGCAGCGATCGCATTGGTGGCTATCCAGCGGCTACTCTGGGAACAACCCAGACTTCGATTCTGGTGGCTGATCGCTTCCAAGTCAAGGTCATTTCCCGCAGTCCTGATTTTATCGAGAGCGATCGCGAGGCCTGGTTAAAACAATTTGACTTGCAAGGCCTATCCCGACTATAAACCCATCACTGTGACATCATGAGTAAATCCATTCAAAAACGAGTTGACGATCTCCCCACTCGCAACCTGACGATTTTTAGCCTCAATGCCCTAGATAAGATTGTTCCGGGAAAATGGGAGAATCTTGTTGGCTGGGACAACACCATCAAAACCATCAGCCAGGAAAGCGATCCGGCTATCTTGGATCTTGTTAGTCGCCGGGCGATCGCCCTCTACGACGACAAATCCCAAGGCTACCAAACGGCGCTCTGGCTCTACGATACCATCGATCGCACTGGCAGCGCCCTAGGAACGGCGGCTCTGGGCAATAAGATTGGCGAGAAAATTCCCCTGTTGGGATTTCTCAACAAACTCACCCCCAAAGCGGAAAAAGCCCAAACCATTGATTTGTCCCTAAAATTAGTGGTGGAAGTGGTGGCGTTTTGTAAAATCAATGGCATTCCGGGGGATAGTTTGGGGGATTTTGTGCGATCGCTCTCCGACTATGGCGGCGAATCTCTGATGCGGATGTCGGCGTTAGTCTGTTTCGATGGCTTGATTCCTTTAGGTCCCAATTTCATTCAAACCGTCAGCAGCCGCCTCAATAATCTCAGTCCCAAAGAACTCGAAGACAATTCTCAGTACAAAAATATTGAGGAGCAAATTCCCGGCGACAGCAGTGATGGTAAACTAAGCTTCATTGGCGAAAGCTTTGATTCTGTCAAAGGTTGGATGGGGGACTTCGTCAGTTCCAATGATCTAACTCCCCAAAAGGTCAGTCATGGCTTACAGGGATTCATTGACTTTAGCGAAGATCGCCTCGATTATCTCGCCGCGTTCCTGGATATGAGTACCGACTACTATCGCCATACGGGAGTGCAAACCTTGGCCCGTCGTCTTGTTGAACGGTCTTTAGCTGAGATTTAATCTCAACTCTCCTAAAATCAGCTCTTGGGTGGGATGTTTCGCATCTCACCTTGTTGACTTCCATTTATCTAAAAAATGCCATGATTCTGACAACATTGGAAGGAGTTCCCGGAAAAGAAATCTTGGAACATTATGGAATTGTGCAAGGGAGTACCGTCCGCGCCAAAAACGTGGGACGTGACATTGGTGCAAGTTTTAAAAACTTAGTGGGTGGGGAGTTAAAAGGCTACACCGACTTACTTAATGAAGCGCGTCAAGAAGCCATGGATCGCATGGTTCTACAGGCAAAACAACTGAATGCCAATGCGATTGTAAATATTCGCTTTTCCACGTCTTCAGTGGCTCAAGGAGCGGCGGAAATTTTTGCCTATGGTACAGCGGTTTTAGTTCGTTAAGGTTAGCCCCAGGGTATTATGGAAGAACTGATTATCTTTGTCGTCTTGCTGAGTGTCGGCTACTTTTTTGGTGTTTTGGCGGAAAAGAAGCACTACAAGGACATTCAAAAACGGGAACAGGAAACCCTCTCATTGGCGATCGCCTCATTTGGTGCTAAACAACCCCTTCCTCAAGCGTCTGACGCTCAGCTATTTGTAGGAGAAGTTGTGATTTCCTCGGACTATTTTAAAACCTTTGTCATGGCCTTGCGAAATCTTTGGGGAGGGCGAGTGCTAAGCTATGAAAGCCTCTTAGATCGGGGTCGTCGGGAAGCTTTGTTACGAGTTAAAGAACAGGCGATCGCCTGGGGTGCGACAGAGGTTCTCAATATCCGCTATGAAACCAGTACCATTGGCGGTAAACAACAAGGGGGAATCGCGGCGATCGAAATCATTGCCTATGGAACCGCAATTCGTTAGCCTGGGGCCATGTTGGACTGCATTGAGTCTTGAAAATGGGATTTAAACCGAAAGCCATCACAGAAGAGGTCAATGTTTCCAAAGTCAATCCTTTGATTGATTTTGCCTATTTGCTCGGCGTAATTATTACCTTAACTCTGGTCATTTATTTCATCTTAGGCCTAGCCGTCGATTGGGTTGTCCCACAACTGAGTCCCCAGCAAGATATTCAGATTGGAGAAATTTTAGCACCAGCCGTCGCGCCACAACTCGGCGGGGAGTTGATTCAAGACGATACTCGACAGGCCTATCTCTCGGAGTTGCTAGAAGAGTTACGTCATGGGGACAACTTGGCAGAAACCCCTCTGACACTCAATCTCGTAGAAACGGAACTCGTCAATGCAGCGGCGTTAGCCGGGGGACAATTGTTTGTAACCACGGCGTTTTTAGAGCAAGTTGAGTCGGAAAATGAGCTGGCGTTTGTTCTTGGCCATGAGTTGGGTCATTTATCGGCGCGAGATGGCTTAAAAAGTCTAGGACGAGGAATTTTTGTACTCCTCGGAAGCATGGTGTTGAACCTCGGCCATCAAGGGAGCGGCCAGGATGTCATTGGCTATACGCTCAATCTCAATAGTCTCAATTATAGCCGCGCTCAGGAATATCGGGCTGATGAATATGGCTTAGAATCCGTGGTCAACTATTATGGTCATGGGGACAACAGTTTGGACTTTTTCCAACGTTTGGCGGACAGGAAGGAGGCGTTTCCAGAAGGACTGATCCGAGCCTCTGAGTATTTCCAAACTCACCCCCTCACCGAGAAGCGTATTGAACACCTACAGGCGATCGCCGCCGAACAGGGATGGCCCATGACGGGAGAAACAACCCCAGTTCCCCCTGGGTTAGCCTGTGCCAACTTTGATTGTGATGAAAACCCCTCAGACTCGTAACAATCTGAGGGGCCATGTGGATGAACGTTTAAAGCACTAGCAATTAAACCGTCGCCATTTCTGGGGAGGGAGCCTTGCTATTGCGGATGCCTTCGATCGCCTCAGCATAATCGGGGGCCTTGAACACCGCCGAACCGGCCACAATGGCGTTAGCACCCGCGTCTAACACTTGCCAAGCGTTGGCGGGTTTGAGGCCACCATCGACTTCAATCCAGGGATCGAGGCCGCGATCGTTACACATTTGACGCAGTTTACGGATTTTCGGGACCACTTCCGGAATGAAGCTTTGGCCGCCGAAACCGGGGTTGACGCTCATGATCAGCACCAAGTCGCACAATTCCAGGACATACTCGATCAGTTCGAGAGGTGTACCGGGATTCAAAACCACGCCGGCTTGCTTGCCGAGTTCGCGAATTTGGCCGAGAGTGCGGTGCAGGTGTGGCGAGGCGTTATGCTCAGCATGGACGGAGATGATGTCAGCACCAGCTTCGGCGAAGTCGGCCACATACTTCTCGGGTTCGACAATCATCAAGTGAACATCTAGGGGCTTTTCCGTCACCGGACGCAGAGCCTTAACGATTAACGGACCAATGGTAATGTTGGGAACGAAGCGACCGTCCATCACATCGACATGAATCCAGTCCGCACCGGCTTCGTCAACGGCTTTGACCTGTTCACCCAGACGACTAAAATCGGCTGATAAGATTGAGGGAGCAATAACTGTAGATTTTTCAGAGTTTAATGTTGCCATGTGGCACGTTCCTCGATTTTGTGTGTTGCGTTTGATACAGAATTTAATTAAAGTTTAACAAAAAACGTGGACATAATCCCCAATAATTTTTGGCGATCGCCAAAAATTTAAGATTGAGCAAGCAGATTCCCCGATTTGTATTAGGAGCAGAGCTTTGGCTGAGCGTATTCGTATCAGACGTATTTTGACCCAAGTCACCCTAGGAATAGCCCTAGCGATCGCCCTAGGCTGGTTCGCCCCCATTCAGGCCATATCCTCGACTGGAGAGGGCGGCATTCAGGCTCAGCGGCTCCATGAAGCCCCCTACAACCTCCTCGGACGCAAAATTGGCATTGGACAGGTTGAAATCGGTCGTCCAGGTCAATTTGGCATCGATAAGGGAGTTCCCCCAGACGAGGATCGCGCCCCCGATCTGGCCGGTGTCTTCCTGCGCGATCGCCCCGCCGTTCCCGGAAGCAACGTTGACGCTCACGCTCATGGAGTCGCCAGTGTCATGGTCAGCCATCATAAACGACGACGGGGCGTAGCCCCCGAAGCCCGGCTTTACTCTAGCGCCTCCTCCCCCGATCGCGGCGGCAATCGTCAAGGCCAACATTGTCTCGCCACCCAGCAAGTGGCCGAGCAAAATAGCAATGATGTGCGAGCGGTGAACTTCAGTTTTGGAGAACCCCTTTGGCTCGATCCTCGCTCTGACGCCGTTCTTGACGGTAATGCCCTACTGACGCTCTGTATTGACTGGTCCGCCGGCCATCACAATACCCTCTATGTCATCGCCGGAAACCAAGGACAAGGGGGCATTCCCATCCCCACCGACAACTACAACGGCATTAACGTCGGTTCGAGTCAGGCTCACAGCGGCATCTACGATCAAGTGGATGTATCGAGTTTAGGCAATGTCTTTGATGGGGTCTTTGATCGCTATGTAGGCCTCGAAACCAACATCAATGGCCGACTGTTAGTGAGTGTGTTAGCCCCCGGCCGGGATGTGGGTCTACTCAGTCAAACGGGAGAGGTGTTTCCCAGTACCGGGACCAGTTTTGCCTCGCCTCATGTAGTGGGAACCGTCGCTCTCTTACAAGAATACGGCGATCGCCAACTCCAGGACAATGCCCCCCATTGGAGCCTTGATTCTCGACAACATCAAGTCATGAAAGCGGTCATCCTCAACGCCGCCGATAAAGTTCGTGATGTCGGCGATGGACGGCTTCAAGGCATGACCCGCACCATCGGCGACAAACGAGGCGGAAACTGGCTCACTTCCGAAGCCTACCGCAATCCTCAGGTTCCCGTGCATCGGGATATGGGAACGGGACATCTCAACGCCTACCGGGCCTACGAGCAGTTTAGCCCCGGACAGTGGCACGCCAGCGAGCCAGTTCCGGCCATTGGTTGGGACTTTGCTCGCATTGGAGCTAATCCGGGTCAAACTACCGCTCAACCTACGATTGAGGACTATATCATCGACTCGCCTCTGATGGCCAACAGCTATGTCAGCGCTACCCTCACCTGGGATCGTCAGGTTGACCTCAATGACCAGAATGGTGACGGTCGCTACGATATAAACGAGGGGTTTCGCGATCGCGGCTTAAATGACCTAAACCTCTATCTCATGGCCGCTGACTCCGACGACATCAACCAGGCCATTGCGGCTTCAACCAGCGACGTGGATAGTCTCGAACATCTCTTCGCCGCCGTCCCCCGTCAGGGACGCTATAAACTGCGCGTGGTCTACAACCGTCAAGTCAACGAGCCAAACCAAGACTATGCGATCGCCTGGTGGACGGTTCCCGACGCCTAACCTGCTCCCTCTTGTTCTTTGGGTCTCTCGATCATGAAATCTCTTTCGTTTTACTTCACCCTGGTTCCCGTCTTTGGCTTCTTCCC
>CAZXWM010000185.1:0-7966 GCA_964644215.1 uncultured Phormidium sp. | reverse complement strand
TCAAAGGTCGTTCCATTTGGCTCCTCGACGAAGCCCCCATCCATTGCGGCCCCTCAGGGGTGTGGATTCTGCAACCGAGCCTCAAGGAAAAATGGGCCGATGCCTCCCCCCTGCGTCAACTGAACTGGCTCTGGCAAATCGCTCGCCTCTGGCAACCCTGCTGTCAAGAAGGAGTGGCGAAGAGTCTCCTGGACTACGATCGCTTACGAGTCGAAGGAAGCATGGTTCGCCTCTCCCACCTCGCCGCTGACGTTCATCCCCAAACCCTCAAAGGTCTCGGCCGCTTTTGGAGTGCCCTGATTGAGCGAACCGCGCCGCCTGTGCAAGCCTATTTAGAACAATTGTGCGATCGCCTCAGCCAAGGAACCATCCAAAACGAACGCCAACTGATTACCGCCCTCGAACGAGCCATCCAAAAAGTCGGCGATCGCTACCACTACCACAATCGCGTCGCCGCCCGCACCGATCGCGGCCCCAGTCGCGCCCGTAACGAAGATGCCTGCTACCCCGTCAGCGGCCAACGAGGAGTAGCCGAACAATACCCCCTAACCCTCGTCTGTGACGGCGTGGGCGGTCATGAAGGGGGCGATATCGCCTCCAACCTGGCCATTCATATCATTGAACAACACCTGCGCCCCTTTCGCGATCGCCACCACCGTCCCGACCGCGATCGCCTCCTCAACGGCATCCTCCAAGCCATCCTCCAAGCCAACGACGCCATCAGCGAGCGTAACAACCAAGAACAACGCCATGGCCGACAACGCATGGGAACCACCCTCGTCATGGCCTTCGCTCAAAAACAAGACCTCTACATCTCCCACATCGGCGACAGTCGCGCCTACCTGATCACCCGCCATAACTGCTATCCCATCACCATCGACGATGACGTTGCCAGTCGGGAAGTCCGCCTCGGCTATGCCTTCTATCAAGAAGCCTTGCAACGACCCGCCGCCGGTTCCCTCATCCAAGCCCTAGGCATGGGGTCCTCCAACAACCTCCACCCCACCACCAGCCACTTTGTCATCGACGAAGATTGTATTTGTCTCCTCTGTTCCGACGGACTCAGTGACTACGATCGCGTCGAGCGGATTTGGCAACGCGAAATTCAACCCCTCCTCAACAACGGTGTCAACCTGCACCAAGCCGTCAGTAAACTCGTCGATATCGCCAACAATCAAAACGGTCATGACAACGTAACCATCTCCCTACTACATCTCAGCGTCGAAAAAAAGTCCCCGACCCTTCCCTCCTCCCAAGATCTGCTCAATTGTCTGCAAAAGCTGCCCCGTTCCCTGCCCCAGGATCGTGATGAAACCATCGGCTTCCTCGGAGACGACGAAGACTCCGACCGTTTAGACCAGACCTCTAGCGATCTCGATGCGACCGAACTGCGGGTGGCCCCAACTCGTCGCTCCTACAAGCTGCCCATCACCCTGATGATTATCATCCTGGCCGGCCTACTAGCCGGTCTCGCCTATGCCTTCAACCAGCGCAACCGTCGAGATCAACCCGAGCCACCAGTCCGGCAACCCTTATCTCAAGACCTATCTCAAGACTTCCCCGAAGACGAGGGCATCGCCGCTCAACTCGAAGACCCCACCCCCATTGGCGTCGGTGACATCTTGCGTCTGGACAATCCCATCGACCTGTACAGTAACCCCGCCACCACAGCCCCGCCCCGTAGCTTCCCTACCGACAATCAAGTCTTTATCGTTGAAACCATACGTCGTGAGGATGCCAAGTCTCCCCAATGGGTGCAACTGACCCCTTGTACCCTATTAGCCTCTCCCGTCGAAAGCGTCGAAAGCTGGGTTACCCTTGAGGATCTCAAAGCCGCAGAATTTTCCCAGGTGGAGGAGCCACCCCCTAACTGCGATCGCCCCGACGAGTAACATCCAACTGGCCCACCATCGCCGCCATGCCCCAAAACAGCGCCTCGGCATCCAGCACCACCTGAGCCGCCACCTTGGGGGCGATCGCCGGCAACCCCGCCGCCAATCTAGCCCCATCTCCCCCCGTCAAGACAATCGCACTCTCGGGAAACCGCTGTTGCCATTGGTTAATAAATTGCTCAACCCCGGCCAACAGCGTATAGATAATGCCACTGCGAATCGCCTCACCGGTCTCTAACGCCCAACGAGAGGGGAGATCTGCCCCCAGAATGCCCCCGGTCTCATCTAAGGCAGTTCCTTCGACTAAGGCTCGATATTGTAGGGCTACCCCCGGTAAAATCGCGCCCCCAACCAGCGATCGTCCCTCATCAAAGCCCGTAAACGTCAACGCCGTCCCCCCATCAATCAACAACAGGGGAAACCCCCAACGTTGCCCCGCTCCCAAAGCCGCCAAACCCCGATCCAGCCCAAAGCCCGGATAAACTCCCCCCAGGGGTAACGGCAACGTCCCCAAATTATAAATTCGCGTCGTTGCCGGCAAATACTCTTGCAGCCGTTGCCACTGTTCGGGAACTACACTAGCCACAACCAGAGGAACCTCAGGACTTAAGCGAGACCACCAGGGCAGTTTTGCCAACGAGATCGCCGTTTCGGCAGCCTGTAAATGACGACTATGGCCCTGGGCGGCGATCGCCCCCGACTCAAACTGCGCCCAATGGTTACGGGAGTTTCCTAGGGCGATCGCCAACCAAGATTGGGACTCAAAACTCAACTGTGCCATCGTCCTCGCTCTATCTCACCCTTGCCAATTGTCCAGCTTCATTCTGCCCCAAAATCTTGTCCGGTTTTCGCCCAATTCAGCCCCCGCCAAGCTGAAGCGAACCTTAATCCCTAACTACTCTGACACCTGAGACCTGTTGCAAGTTAACAATTTTTTAAGGACAATGAGGAGAGGTGTCCCAGCTCGCGACCCTTACTTTTTTTCTCAGCCATCATCACCTCAGGATGCAAGTTTAAAAAATCCTTGTTCCCCTAGCGAGGCATTTACCAGAACGGAGTCTCGATTTTCGTAACCCCTACAGGAATTTATATGTCTTTCTCCCTTCCCTCCACGAACCCACGCCGAGATAAAGGATCTCATTCGAGCCATCGCCCCGGACAACACCCGAGCTTCGAGACTGAGTCAGAAAGCAACCCAGGCACTGCCACCCCCCCTCAAGATACCACCACCCTGGATCTGCAACGTCAAGTCCAACTGGCGAACCTGCTCAACGAAATCAATACCGAACTCAGTAGCACCCTTGAACTCGACGACATCCTCAGCACCGCCTGTCGGCTTCTGTGTCAAACCCTCAACTGTAGTCGCGCCAGGGTTTTCGTTCGCGAAGAGGGCGATCGCGAAACCCTCATTAGCCGAGGAGAATATATCAATGGTGATTATCCCAGCCAATTCGGACTCAAAATTGAGGCTAAAGACAACACCCACATTCAGGTGTTAATGTCCGATGATCGCCCCGTCAGCGAACGGGACATGGCTACGTTTCCCGGTTTAGGTAGCGCCACTCGCAACGCTCTCGAGGATCTGCAAATCAAGTCAATGCTTGCCATCGCCACTCGTTATCAAGGGGAAGTTAATGGCATCATTGGTTTGCATCAATGCGATCGCCACCGAGATTGGCAACCCTGGGAAGAACAACTCCTCGAAGGGGTGGCCCGTCAACTGGGAATTGCCATCGATCGCGCTCGCTTGTATCAAACCAGCCAGGAGGCCGCGGCCCAGGAAGCGTTTTTACGTCTCGTCACCAATAAAATTCGTAATACCCTAGACGCCAACACGATTTTACAAACCGCCGTCGAAGGAGCGCGACGACTTCTCAAAGCCGACCGAGTGGTCATTTATCAGTTTCAGGACGACTGGAAAGGACGAGTCGTCGTTGAAGATATTACCGACTCCTGGACATCGGTATTAGGAGACATGGGTGCTGATGATTGTTTTTCCGGGGAATATGCCCATTTATACCGGGAAGGGCGAGTTCGCGCGATTGATAATATCGAGACAGACCTGGATTTAGATGCTTGTCATGCGAATTTTTTGAGAACTCTTGATGTTAAAGCCAATCTGATTGTTCCTATTCTAATTGGGCAAAATCAAGAAGGGGATTTACCCCAGCTTTGGGGTCTGTTGATTGTGCATCAATGTCGTAGTCCCCGTCATTGGCGAGTTCGTGAAAGTCATCTCATGTTGCAGTTGGCCGATCAGTTGGCGATCGCCATTCAACAAGCTGAACTCTTTGCTAAATCTCAAGCCCAAGTTGAACGGGAATCTCTACTGCGACTGATGACTGAGCGGGTTCGAGGAACCCTGGATTTACATGAGATTTTACAAACCGCTGTGACTGGGATTCGTGGTATTTTAAATAGCGATCGCGTCGTCGTCTATCAGTTTATCCATGCAGCAGAGGGAGGCTGGGATGGGGATGTTGTCGTTGAGGATGTTGGAGACCCCAAATGGTCGATTATTAACCAGAAAACTTGTGATGACTGTTTTGGCGGTGAACATAGTCAACTCTATTTACAAGGACGAGTGCGGGCGATTGATAATGTCTCTAGTGATCCAGGATTAGATGACTGCCATCGGCAGTTTTTAAGTAGTATTTCGGTTAAAGCAAACCTGATTGTTCCCATCGTCACTAATCCGACCAATTCAGAAGAGTCAACTCCTTATCTTTGGGGATTATTACTTGCACAAGCCTGCGAACAACCTCGTCAATGGCATGAGAGAGAAATTAGTCTCTTAGGTCAATTAGCTGAACAAATTGCCATTGGGATTCAACAAGCCGAGTTATACAATCAAACCAAGACCCAAGCCCAAGAATTACAAGCGACCTTAACTCGCCTACAATCGACTCAATTACAGTTAATTCAAACGGAAAAATTGTCAGGTTTAGGAAAAATGGCCGCCGGAGTTGCCCATGAAATTAATAATGCCAATAATTTCATTTTTGCCAACTTGCATTATGTCCAAGAATATGGACAAGACTTACTCAAGGGACTAGCCCAGTTGGATACCGAGGCAGCGCTTGAGTTGAAAGAAGACCTAGATTTTGACTACATTCAGGATGATTTCCCGAAAATGCTGAAATCCATGCGAGAAGGGAGTAAACGGATTCATAATGTGGTGCGATCGCTGCAAACCTTTTCTCATCTCAATGAAGCAGAAATTAAACCCGTCAATTTACATGAATGCCTCGAAAGTAGCTTGGCAATGTTACGACTCCGCTTTCATGCGAACTTAGAAATTCATAAAAACTATAGTGAAGAAATGCCCTTGGTGGCGTGCTATCCGGGACAAGTCAATCAAGTTTTTTTTAACCTCATTGAAAATGCCTTAGATGCCTTAGAAACCAATGAACAAAGTGGTCAACTTTGCTTGCAAACAGAGGTATTATCCGACGATTGGGTTCGCATCTGCATCGCTGATAATGGTCCGGGCATTCCCCCAAAGATTCGCGATCGCATCTTCGACCCCTTTTTCACCACCAAAGCCGTGGGATCTGGTACCGGTTTAGGTTTATCGACCTGTTATCAAGCGATCGTCCAGGGCCATCGCGGTAAACTGTATCTCAAGGAGAACGATGAACCGGGAACCGAAATTTGTATTGAGTTACCGGTTCATCGAGATGATTGCCGTTAGTGATTGCCATTTACTGTGTATCTTGGGGGTATTCGATGAGTTTAAATTCAAGTCATGGGCATCAACATTGGGGAACCCGTTGTCGAGGGAGTCTTCGCCCAGTCTTGGCGCTGATTTTGGGGCTAACCCTGTTGCTTTGGGGAATACCCGTTGCGTTAGCAGACACTCCCATTAGTGCCGCCGATTTGCAACAACTCGAAGACGTGAGCGATCGCGCCCGAGAAGCCGCACAACGAGGGGACTTTGAAGCCGCCGAAGCCCTCCTCTCGGCCCTAATTGAGCAAGTTCCCCAAAATCCGGCTCTTTGGAGTAATCGCGGCAATGTCCGAGTCAGTCAAAATAAGCTCGATGCTGCCCTTGACGACTACAATCACGCCATCGAACTGGCCCCCGAGTTCCCCGATACCTATCTCAATCGAGGCACCGCTTACGAAGCCTTAGAGCGCTGGGATGAGGCGATCGCCGACTATAACCGCGTCTTAGCGCAATCGACAGATGACGTAGCCGCCTACAACAATCGCGGTAACGCCAAAGCCGGCCAGGGAGACTGGCCCGGGGCGATCGCCGACTACCGCCAGGCCATGGAACTCGCCCCCGACTTCGCCCTAGCACGGGCAAATTATGCCCTAGCTTTGTACCAAGTGCAACAGTCGAGCCAAGCCTTGCAGGAAATGCGCAATCTCGTTCGCCGCTACCCTCAATTTGCCGATATGCGGGCCGCCCTAACCGCCGTTTTGTGGGAGATGGGGAAACAGGGGGAAGCCGAGAGTAACTGGGTGGCCGCTGCGGGATTAGATGGCCGATATCGCAATCTTGACTGGGTGAGTGATATACGTCGCTGGCCGCCTCGCATGGTAGATGCTCTTGAGAAATTTTTAACCCTCAAGCGCTAGAATCTTGGGCAACGAAGATCTCCTCACGCCAACTTAACCCACGAGAGGATTATCCCGTTCCCGCCAGTCTGCGTCATCCTCCTCAAGGCGATCGCGCTCATCCTCGCGTTCGGACCGTAGATCTCGCAGTTCCCGTTCCTCCCGTTTCTCCTGAGCCCGCTGGGCAGACTCAAAGGCGCGATCGAGGTCAGTGCTACAATCAGTCCAATAGCCTCCCGACTTGCGACGGCGCAAGATGTCTCGGACTGCACCGATGAGATCAGCAAAGGTATAGCCTTCGTTTTCAATCGCTTCGATGAGGGTTTCGAGTTCTTCAGAGAGAGCTTGACGTTTTCGTTTAGAAAGATTGCGAACTAAACCAACATAGAGGGAGTCGTAATCATTCATCATCGGCTGTCATCCAGTGGGGTTCAAAAGTGTCACAATGAGTCTAGGAGCGTTTAAAAGACTCTCCATCGATGATATCCCACTCTCGACCGTCTCCGTCACCCCCAGTTATCGTTTATCGAGACGTCTTTGATTGTCTATGAACTCTATTTTGGCTGTTATCGTCCTCTCCGCCGTCGGTTATGTGGCGGTGGGTATCCGAATTATCAATCAAGGAAATCTTGCTCTTGTAGAGCGTTTGGGGAAATATGATCGCACCCTATCCGCCGGGTTAAGCTTTGTTGCGCCGGTGATTGAGAGTATTGTTTGGGAAGATACCACCCGAGAACAGTTTTGTCGTATTGAGCCTCAGTTGGCCATCACCAAAGATAATGTCTCCTTAGAGGTGTTGGCGGTGGTCTATTGGCGCATCTTTAATTTGGAGATGGCCTATTATGAAATTGAGGACGTGTCCGCCGCCTTACAAAACCGTGTCAGTACCATTATCGGTTCGGAAATTGGACAACGGGAATTAGATCGGACTGTTACGGCGCGATCGGAAATCAACCAAGTCTTGTTAGAACAGATTGAAGATGAAACCCAGGAATGGGGAATTAAGGTGTTGCGGGTTGATATTCAAAAAATCAATCCCTCGGCGACGGTGTTAGAATCGATGGAACTTGAACAAGCGGCAGAGATTAAAAAACGCGCCTCAATTTTAGAAGCTGAGGGAACAGCCGAATATATGAAATATATTGCCCGCGCCTTAGAGTCTCGTGACAATGCTCGAGAAATTTTGCACTTTTTTATGACGCAACGCTATGTAGATTCAAGTTTTAAGTTGAGTCAAAGTGAAAACTCGAAGGTTGTTTTTATGGACCCGAAAGCACTATCTGAAGCTCTTGGACCGATTTTGGGCGATGAAATGCCCCATTCAGGACCGAACAATGGTTCCCGAGAGCCTTAGTTTGAGGGGGTTTTAGGATAAAACTACTAAAATTAGGTTTGATAAAATCTCAATTTAGGTAAGTCATAAATTGTCTTACCTAGCTGTTAATTGTTGATTGCCCAGTTACGGATAAACCTTCAACTAAAATAGACGGAGTATAACAAGAAGCCTG
>CAZXWM010000184.1:0-7969 GCA_964644215.1 uncultured Phormidium sp. | reverse complement strand
CGCCATAAAGTCTTTGCCCTGATTTACCTGGCCCAGCAGCAACCAAACGCCGAGAACAGCAACGCTCAATCTCTTCTCGAAACTGCCATCCAAACCGCGCGCTCAATTGGAGATCCTCGGGCCGAATCCTTCGCCCTAGGGACTTTAGGTGAACTCTATGAAAAAGACCATCAATATGAGATTGCCCTGAGCCTGATGCAACAGGCCCAATTTACCGCTCAGGAAATTTCGGCCTTCGATAGTCTCTATCGTTGGCAATGGCAAGCGGGGCGCATTTATGTCCAAACGAACCAACCCCGCTTAGCCCTCGCTCAATATCGCGCGGCAACCCATAGTCTCGATAATTTACGGGGGGATTTGATTACCACCAGCCGCGATCTGCAATTTGAATTTCGCGATACTGTTGAACCCGTCTATCGTGAATTAATTGGACTACTTCTAAAATCAGAAACCCCCGGAAATACTCAAGCAAAACTCGAAGAATCTCTCGATATTTTAGAGCGTCTTAAATTAGCAGAACTTCGTAATTTCTTCGGTGATGATTGTGTTGAACTCGCTCAAACTGTTGTCCAAGAAAATGGACAATTGACCGATGACACAGCCGTTATTATTTATAGTATTATTTTAGATGACTCGACGGTTTTGATTTTACAAGAGGCCGATGGAACCCTAACCAGTTATACCGTGGCACATACCGGTAAAGAATTGCAAGACGAAGTCGATGAGTTTCGGAGTTTACTCGAAAAGCGAGGTACGAATGAATATCTACGTCCCGCCCAGCAACTTTATGATTGGTTAGTGCGCCCCTTAGAAGCTCAATTAGAGGCGATCGCCCCGGAAACCCTAGTCTTTATTCAAGATGGGGTCTTGCGTAAAACACCGGTGTCTGCCCTTCATGATGGCGATCGCTTTTTAGTTGAATCCTATGCCTTAGCAACCACACCCAGTTTACAGTTGACCACAACTGGGAGTTTCAACAATCGCGAAAATAACCCTTTAATTGCCGGTTTAACCGTTGAAATCCCTCCCTTTGCTGCCCTCAAAAATGTGCAACAAGAGGTAAGAACCGTGCAATCCTTAATGGGCGGATTGACCTTAATGGATGCCGACTTTACCGTAGCGAACTTAGAACAAGAACTCACAGAACGCAGTTATTCAATTGTCCATTTAGCCACCCATGGCCAATTCGGAGTCGATGCCAATAGTACCTTTCTGCTTGCCTTTGACGATCGCATTACCATCGAAGCCATGGATCAACTCTTGCGATCGCGTCGTCGCTCAGGAAATAGCCTACAACCCCTAGAATTACTCGTTCTGAGTGCCTGTCAAACCGCCGCCGGTGATAACCGCTCCGCCCTAGGGATTGCTGGGGTTGCTGTGCGGGCAGGGGCAAAAACCGCTCTAGCCAGTCTCTGGTTCATTAACGACGAAGCCACAGTTCCCCTGATTAAGAATTTCTACAAACAACTGCAAACACCAGGGATGACGAAAGCCCAAGCCCTACAAGCGGCTCAAAAAGAAGCAATTGACAGTCTAGCCTATAACCACCCCGGAGTTTGGTCTCCCTTTATCCTCATCGGCTCTTGGCGTTGAAGTCTACGATTGAGAGGGGAGTTCGAGAGGAATTTATAGGGGAGTTTATAGAGGCAAATTACCTGTCAGAAACTGTTTTAAGACCAGCGCCGTCCAATCAATATCCGCCTCAGTGGTGTCTCGTCCTAACGTCAAACGAATCCCCGCCCGAGCTAGACGTTCAGGATAGCCCATAGCGAGGAGAACCGGACTCGGAGCCAGTTTGCCACTATGACAGGCGGAACCCGAACTGATAGCGATTCCGGCGAGATTTAACTGCCGAACCAAGGCTTTGCCCGTAACGGGTTTCCCCTGGGAATCGTCCAAATCTACCAAGAAACTAACATGATGAGGCAGACGATGTTGGCGATCGCCGGTAACTTGTAAACTCCAAACCATGGCCAATTGCTCAAACAGGCGATCGCGTAACCCCCGCAACCGCCGCGCCTCTGTCTCCAACTCCTCCATAGCCAGAGCCGCCGCCACACCAAAACCCACAACATTAGGAACCGCCTCAGTCCCCGAACGTCGCCCCGCTTCCTGTCCACCACCGGCCAACAGAGGGTCTAGGGAGACTCCCGGACGAACATACAACGCACCCACCCCTTTAGGACCATAAAGCTTATGACTAGAGAGGGACAACAAATCCACTCCCAGAGCGGTCACATCCAGCGGCAGCCGTCCCGCCACTTGCACGGCATCCGTATGAAACAAAACCCCATGCTGGCGCGTTATGGCCGCTAAGGCTTGAATGGGTTGTAAGGTTCCCACTTCACTTTGGCCATAAATCACCGACACCAAGCGAGTATCGGGGCGAATCGCCGCCTGCAACTGCTGAGGATCAACCTGTCCCTGCTCATTCACCGGCAGAGACGTCACCTGCCATCCTTGCCGCTCTAACTGCTGAGCCGGCTGAGCGATCGCCGCATGTTCAACCCGAGAAATAATCAGATGTCCCGGTTGCTCAAGTCGTTGCGTCACCCCCATCAGAGCCAGATTATTGGCCTCAGTGCCGCCGCTGGTAAAGATGATCGACTCAGCGGGAGCCTGGATCAGAGCAGCTACCTGAAGCCGAGCCGTTTCCAAAGCCGTCGCCGCCGTTTCTCCCCAATGATGAAGACTCGACGGATTGCCCCAAGCCTGGCGCAGCGACTGCATCATTGCCTCAATCGCTTCTGGGCGTGTCGGTGTCGTGGCGCTATGGTCTAAATAAATTTGCATGGGGACATCTCCCAATACTGCCGATCCTCTGAACCTCCCTTCTAGGCTATCGCAGTCAGCGGCTCGCCGTGGGTTATCCGACGGATTGGCTAATCGTGGCCCCGTGACGATCTAACTGGAGCGATCGCACCGTCACAGGAGTTTTGTCCGTCTGCCAGGCCGTCTCCATCGCTGCCACCACCGTCGAGGCCGTTGCCCTTGACGCTAACGCCAGTAGCGTTGGCCCAGCACCACTAATCGCTAACCCATAGGCTCCCGCCGCGATCGCCGCCTCATGAACCTTTCCATAACCGGGGATTAACTGTTTACGGTAGGGTTGATGAACCCGATCCTGCATTCCCACCCGTAGGCGATCGCCATCTCCCGTTTCGAGGCCGTTCACCAACAGCGCCAAATGGGCCGTATTAAAGACCACATCAGCGCGACAATAGTCCTGGGGGAGAACCTGCCGCGCCGCCGCCGTCGAGAGTTCAAACTGGGGAATCGCCACCACCGGGACAATCTCAGAATGCCAGGCGATCGCACAATGTAACCAATCCTCATCATCACTGGCCGCCAACTGACAGCCCCCTAACAGAGCCGGCACCACATTATCGGGGTGGCCTTCGAGGTCGATCGCCATACGCATCAAGGCTTTAGGACTCAGGGGATTACCCGCCCAATGATTCGCACCGAGTAGGCCCCCCACAATCGCCGTCGCTGAACTGCCCAATCCTCGGGCTAACGGCACTCCCAACTCAATCTCTAGGGTTAGACTCGGGGGCGTTTGTCCGAGGGACTCAAATAACTGACAAAAGACCTGATAGACCAAATTTTCCGCCCCCGTTGTCACCCGGGCCGCCTCATCACCCCGCACGCAAATTTTCAGCCCAGACGTTGAGCCAGCATGATCCCCAGGCTCATCAGTTGGCAAAAAGGAAAACCGATTATATAACGACAGCGCCGCCCCTAAACAGTCGAAACCGGGTCCGAGGTTTGCCGTAGTAGCCGGGACGGTGACAGTAAACGGATGAAGCATTCAGGTGGATAACAGGGAATTGGCCAATAGGGGAGGAGCGATCGCGTCGGGTCTGAGCCGGCGATCGCCAGATGAGAAAATTCTATCTTAGAGTGGGGCCATCTCAAGACTGCCCCCGAAAGAGCGGCGATCGCTTACACTTGAACCGCTTGGCTCCCTTTGAGCAAGTTGGCGCGATGTTTCGCCAGTTCTAACACCCCCTGAGTAATGATTTGCACCACATCAACTCGCCCTTGGCGCAGAAAGCGGTGTTGTAAGAATGTTTCAGAGGGTAACTCTCCTTTGAGAAATTCCTTAGACGCCGCCAACAACTCCGTCACACAATCAAAGCCGACGGACTCAATAATAAAGGTCGCTAAGGGAGAATTTTTTAAATCATAGGCCGACTCACGGGTGCGACCTTGACTCAGCAGTTGTAGCACTTCAGCCTCCCGTTGCGTCGAGGGGGGACAGTCATTAGAGAGATGGGGCAAAAACTCAGCCAAAGCCGGAGTTTTGACCCCAACTTCAGGAAACTCACCCATCATCGTTGAGATATGGACATTGCGCCCGAGGCGGTAGGAGAGGGCTTCGAGGACGGCGATCGTAATCAGTTTCACCCCTAGGTACAACTGAGCGGTTTCCAAGTTGGTACGAGTCCGTTCAACCAAACCGGCGTAGGTTTCATCATCAGGTTCGCCGCGATACTGACTAAACACCACTTCCGGCTTCAGGAAGTTGATAAACCCTTCCATTTTCTGAATCGAACGCCGATAACCCCGTACCGTATAAGAGTTGGCACTAATGAGTTCGTGATTGGTTTCCGGGAGGAGATTCCAGGTATTGTCTAAAAATTCAGCCGAGTTGGGGAGGGCGAAGTTTTCCACATCCCGATTGGCCAGACGCACAGCCCGTTTCACCGCATCATAGATGTCCTCATCGTGCCAATCGAGGCCAAATTGTTGGCGGGTGCGGTCGAGATTCCGTTCGAGGCGATCGCTGGCCGTCCAGCCTTCAGCCGAGACCCCTCTAAAGGGGATCGTTGCTTCAATGCAGGCCGAGATTCGCACCAAGTCCCCCAGAGATAAGAACGGTTCTAACGCCTTGGTAGCAATCACCGCACTGAGAAACTCATTTTGTCCTCGGAAGGGATCGAGGACTTGTTCAGGAACAAAGCCAAAGACCGACAAGACCATCAGAAAGTTGTCATCGTCGGGGAGCGAGTCTAGGGGAAGAATCGATAACTTACCGTTAAGTTCTTCAATATAGGGGGAGATATACCGGCTAACGTTGAGGTTAATTCCTGAATCGACCTGAACGTAGACTAAATCGTGAAATAGTGCCGACAGCACCTCAATCGGGTCACTCGACCCTCCCACCTCAAAAATATGGGATGGCGTATGGAAATACCGCCATTGTCCCGTCATCGCTTGTACGATCAATGACGCGATGGGTTCAAGTTCCGCCATCGGTGGGGGGGCCGCCAGTTCCGAAATTGAGCCGACTAGGCTGTCCAGGCAGCGTTGGTAAGCAACTTCTAGCTCCATCAATCCCTCGTGTTGTTTCCCTGATTCCCGTCTATGGGGTTGCAAACGACCGAAATTGTCGATGCACCTATTATCTGCCAGCATAACCTGAAGCCCGACCTGTTGCCGAAATTGTTCAGGATTGATTTCAATGGACTTAACACCAATAACGCCGTTTTCCGCTAAATTTTCTGCTCAGCCTGATTTGGAACCTACCATGTCTCTAGATAATGAAGCCCCTGTGAGCGATCTCCTCTCCCGTCAAGAGGAGTTGACAATTGAACTGCAATCGTTGCAAGACCATCTTAACCGTCTTGTGCCTCAACTTGAAGAGGCCCAAGCCGAGGCTCAAAAACCCCCCGAGAAACCTCAGGGAACCTCCCCTGAGACCCTGTTAGCTTCGGCCACCCAAGCGGCCTTAGCTCGCTATGAATGGAAGGCTAAACTAGAGGGCTTAGAGGTGGCGATCGCCTGGACACAAGAGCAAATTCATGACAAAGCCGCTCAACTCGACAGCCTAGAAGCCAGCTTAGCCGAGGCCGAACGTCGCCAAGAACAGACCACTCAGGCTCGTGAGGGGGTCGCCGAGTTGAACGAGGCCATCGCTCGGGT
Organism: uncultured Phormidium sp.; assembly: GCA_964644215.1. Taxonomy (GTDB): domain Bacteria; phylum Cyanobacteriota; class Cyanobacteriia; order Cyanobacteriales; family Geitlerinemataceae; genus Sodalinema. The sequence continues at coordinate 2,041 of CAZXWM010000184.1, read as the reverse complement.
CAAACAGCAGTTAATCGAGTTAAAGGGCCAGGGCTGTTTACATCTGTATACCGTCAATCTGCCTGAATTTTCTCTCGATGAACAGGGCCAGATTCAGGTTCGGCCCCATTCTTTCCGGATTCAATGAGCCGCTCGGGGTCGAGTAGGGCAGCGGGGTGACTCCGGTAAGCTGAGTTAGGACGCGGTCCGGACGCGGTCCGACACCCGCAACCTTAGGCCAACCCGTCAGGGAATTTTGACAATTTACCGGCTCAGGATCTCAAGCCGAGATTCTGAACATCTGGGATAAATGGTCAAAAGACATTAGCATGGGAAAAACTTTACATTTCAATTTATGAATGTTCGGGCAGGAACTCTCCTAAACAACGGGAAATATGCCATCGAAGCCACGCTCGGTCAGGGCTATTTCGGGGCAACCTATCGCGCCACCCACGGACAACTCTGGCAGCCGGTGATTCTCAAAAGCCTTGGGGACAGCCTTTTGAGCCATCCTAACCGCAACGAATTTGCCCGCCAGTTTGTCGAACAGGCGCGACAGTTAGCCCGGTGTCAACATCCCAATCTCCCTCGGGTGTTGGACTTATTTGAAGAACAGGGGCAACCCTTTCTGGTACTCGACTATATTCCAGGAACCAGCTTGAGCGATCTCGTTCAAAGCCAAGGACGGCTAACGCCTCAGGTCACATTGACCTATCTTCAGCAACTGGCCACAGCGGTCGAGGCCCTACATGATCAGGGGCTGTTACACCGAGATCTTAAACCCGAACATGGTCTTCACGTCTCAGGGAGCGATCGCCTAGTCCTAATTGAAGTGGGACTAACCCGAGATCTAACCACCGGTGCTGGCCAAACCTACAGCGGCTTGCTCTCACCGGGGTATGCCGCCCCCGAACAGTACAGTGGCGCGGCCTCAACGGACGCCACCGAGGTCTATGCCTTAGCTGCCACTGGGTACTACCTGCTCACGGGCCAGCCCCCGGCCAGCGCCCCCCTACGCGATCGCGTCCCCCTCTCCCCCCTGAGTGATGGTAGCCTCTTAGGAGACGCCTTAGAAGAAGCAATTTTCAGGGGACTCGCTCTCAACCCTCAAACCCGTCCAGGGACAATTCGCGACTGGTGCGCCTGGCTGCCCGATGCTACAGGAGCGCTCACCCCCAAGCCGAGCAGCCGTCAGCCCTATCAACCGGTCAAGAGTACTCCTAGTCCAGAAACCACTGAGGTTCGTCCAATCTTCCAACGACCCTGGGTTCCGGCTCTATTTGCCACCACCTCAGTCGTAGCCGCCATCGGCGGAGCCGCCGCCATGATGAGCTTTCGCAGCGCCATGAACCCAGGGCCGCAGTTGGAGCCAGTCCAATACCAGGAGACTCGCCCCAGAACCGATGAACATCCCCGTCTCCGTCAGAGTCCCAACGCTCCAAGCCGTCAGGAATCCGATGAGCCAATCCTGGAAGTCGATGCCTGGACTCATCGTCAGCCCAATTCTGACGCAGAATACACCGGCAACCGCTGGCAAGAGGAGGGTTCGCCTCAGGATAGCGCCTCATCCTGGTCGGCTCCGAGTTCAGAATCCGTCCGAGGCGATCGCCGAGATCCCTATACTGAAACCTATCAAGACCCCAATCCGGGGAGCTATAACGACAACGACAACGACAACGACAACGACAACTACAACGATGGCTACAACGATGGCTATCCTAATGAAGACCCCTACGCCGACGAAGACTCCCTGCTCTCGGATAAAACCTTTACGGAAGAGCGGGCAACCGATGACCCCATCTGGTCTGAGCAGGTGCCAGAGTCTTTAGAACGCCCTTGGGGACAAGAGAACTCCTGGGAGCGTGAGTCTGATGCGAAACTCCTCGGCCCCTCCCGAGAGGACTCCTGGAACCGCGACTATGACAAAGGCTTAACCTCTCCCTCCTAGATCTCGCTCTGGGGTATCCCTCTTGCCTCTTGCCTCTTGCCCCTTGCCTCTTGCCCCTTGCCTCTTGCCCCTTGCCCCTTGCCTCTTGCCCCTTGCCTCTTGCCCCTTGCCCCT
>CAZXWM010000183.1:4858-7989 GCA_964644215.1 uncultured Phormidium sp. | reverse complement strand
TTCCATAGAGGTTTAAGTTGCCAATTTTAATCGGATTTCCAATAATCTTTTGTTGGAAATTTGTGAATCCTAATCGCTCCAAGGTTGCACGCAAGAAGGGGGCGATCGCCGTCTGGAAGTTCTAATCAACGGTCTCGGGCTTTGCATCCCATTCCCAGTCAGTTCTACGATGGACGGGGTCATGGGGAATGCAACGGTTCGAGGGCGATCGCCGGCGCGGATTGATCGGTAGGCCGTGGGGGAGGTTCTTGGCCATAGGCGACTTCAACCAGAACAATGAGAAGCATCCCGGCTAAGATGAAGATGCTAAACCAGCCCTGATTTTCGTCGTCGTAGTCTGAAGATGTTTCATGATGAGAACGATGATGAGAACGATGATGAGAACGATGATGTGACAAGTTTTTGGAAAAGTTACAGTTAAGGCACGTCCATCGGGTTTCGCTTTCTTGGACGAGGCTATGTTTGCCACAGCGTGGGCATTCTGGCGCATTTTTCATGGTGGATACCCCTGGGTGTTACACCCGTTTTACTACATCGGTAGTATGCGCCCTGTTACCTTCATTCTCCGGATCTATTGTCAATCTGAAGTTATTTTATGACAGTTGAGAAATTGGCAACTTCTTGGTTTCTAAGGGGAAATTAAGTCTCAAAGTTGCGTTCTAGATCCTGAATCACTTTGTCGACATACCAGGCTTCGGATTGGTTGGGATAGTAACGTCGCGCCTGTTCGAGTAAGCGTTCGGCAATTTCCCAATGTCCACCAACTAGCATCCGTAAGCGTTCTTGGCGGGGGGAATTGAGAGAATCCAAGCCACCAGAACTCGTTGCTGTTGGGGTTTGGTCCGAGGTAATGGAACTCGAAATGCCCGATTGTAAAGCGTTGAGCTTTTTTAAGGTGGCGTTATAGTTATCCCAGTCTTCGGCATCGCAAAATAGGGAGACGGCTGTTTGATAGTCGTTGATGGCCTGGCGAGTTTCTTCGAGGCGGATGTAGGCCATGGCCCGATTGAGATAAATTGAGGCACAGTGATCGTCGAGGGCGATCGCCTGTTCGTAGGCGGCGATCGCCTGTTGATAATCCCCGACATCACGAAAGGCGTTTCCTTTGGCGACGTAAATCAGTACGTCATCGGGGTTAAGTCGCAAGGCCTGTTCAAAGTCAGCCATGCCACCAGCGCGATCGCCGAGTTGAAAGCGGACTTTACCTCGGTTGCGTAAGGCTAAAGCGCTATCTGGCTGTTGCTGTAAGGCTCGATTAAAGTCTTTGAGGGCGTTTTGGGGTTGATTGAGTTTTAGGTAGGCTATACCGCGACAGCAATGAGCCTGAGCATCGCCATCGTCGGCATCCAAGACCCAATTTAAGTCTTTTAGAGCGCTTTGGACATCGCCGTGACGGATGCGATCGAGCAGTTGTGAGTAGATATCCCCGACTGTTGGCATTGTGGGGATTTGACTGGGGGAAGCTGTTGGCGAGGAGGTGAGTTTAGATTTGGGTTGGATTTGGGCGATCGCCGTTAGACAGGCTTGGCAATTGTCTTTATCCTTGCGATCGAGATACAGTTGGGCGGCCTGTTTGAAGCTGGCGATCGCCTCCGGGATATCATTGAGTTTACGGCAGAGGGTTCCCCGTAACCGTTGTCCGGCGGCGTGTTCACTGTTTACTCGCAGGGCGACCTCGATATCTGACAAGGCCCCAGTATAGTTTTTTAAGGCTAGGCGGGCGATCGCTCGTCCATAATGGGCGGCGAAATCCTTGGGATGGAGTTTAATGGCCTGGGTATAGTCGGAGATGGCATCATGAATGCGCCCGGCATCATAATAGGCTAAGCCTCGCTGACGATAGGCGATCGCCGAGATGGGGTTAGCCTCAATGGCCTCGCTGAAGGCGGCGATCGCTTCGACGTAATCTCCCGCCTTGGCCTGGGCCATTCCTTTGTCAATCCACTCCTGTTCTAGCATCGCCACTCTCCTAAGACCTTGCCATCTCGCTACAGCTTTGATGTTATTCGATTTTAGGGCGATCGCTCAGGTTGTGGCAAAGCTTATAAGAGCAATTCAGATTGGGCCTTGTCAAGACTCGACGATCACCCCACGAGTTCATTAACTCCGTAGCTCTACCTTAAACTTCTTGACGATCGCATCGCGCACCTTCTGATGAGCCGTATCGACCTCCTTATCCTTGAGCGTGCGATCGCCGGCCCGATAGACTAAACGAAAGGCTAAACTACGCTGGCCCTCAGGAACCGACTCACCGCGATACTCATCGAACAGTTCCACCGACTCCAATAACTTACCCCCAGCCCGACTCATGGCTTTTTCTAACTCCAAGACTTCCGCATCTAGGGGAGCGAAAAAGGCTAAATCGCGATCGCTGGCTGGGAACGTCGAAAAAGTCTCAAACTTAGGAACCTGACTCGACGGGAGAGCTTCTAGCAGTAAACTCAACTCCAACTCAAACACATAGACTTCATCGGGAAGTTCGCGATCTTGACGCAACTGGGGATGAAGCTGGCCGAAATGTCCCAATTGACGACCCCGCAACCAAATCGAGGCGGTGCGTCCAGGATGCAATCGTTCATCTCCTGCATCGGCTTGATAGTAAACTGTTAAGCCTAGGCGATCGAACACCCCTTGTAACACCCCTTTCGCTTCAAACCAAGACATAGGCTGTTCCTTCCCAGACCGTACCCAACGTCCCTGAGTGCGATCGCCCCCAAGAATCCCGGCCACCAGGTTTTTCTCCTGATAGCTGTCCTCTTCTTTCCAGAACACCCGCCCAATCTCAAAGCCATTGAGCGCCCCATTTCCCTGTTTCAAGTTGTACTCAAAGGCATCAATCATCCCTGGCAGAAGTTCTGTCCGTAGGGCGGAATACTCAGCGAATAGAGGATTTCCTAAGCAAATTTGTTGCTCTTGAGTGGGTTTGACCAGAGAATAGTGGATGAGTTCCGTCAAACCTGCCCCGCGTAACGCTTCCCGCAACTGTCCCGTTAGCGCAAATTCCGGGGAAAGCTGCCCGAGAGTTCCCTGTTTGGGCAGCGTTTCGCAGAAATTGTCGTAGCCATAGAGACGAGCGATTTCCTCGATTAAATCAATTTCCCGTTCAATATCCCGGCGACGGTAGGGAGGAA
>CAZXWM010000183.1:0-4848 GCA_964644215.1 uncultured Phormidium sp. | reverse complement strand
ACCGTCCAAACTCCCGTTTCTTGCGTGGGAGCGACGACAAAGTTGAGGCGTTCGAGGATTTGCTTCATATCCGCTTCCGGGAGGTCTCCCACCTCATCCCCGAGATGCACCGGACCGAGGACATCACGCACTCGGGCCACTCGTAGAGTGAGGGTTTGAGACAAATCGGGGCGGCTGTCGGCTTTGGCTTGGGCCACCGGGGTTCCGCCCGCTAATTCCCCGATGAGGGCGATCGCCCGTTGACAGGCGGTTTCTAACTCGGCGAAGTTTACCCCCCGTTCATAGCGCGAGGAGGACTCGCTACGGAGATTCTGAGCGCGAGAGGAACGACGCACGGCGACAGGGTCAAAGAGGGCGGCTTCTAAAACCAAATTCGTGGTTCCTGCATGGACTTCGCTCTCTCCCCCTCCCATGACTCCCGCTAGGGCCACGGGATGGTTATTAGCGGTAATCAGGAGATTGGTTTCTTGAAGGGTTTGTTCCTGGCCATCGAGGGTAGTCAGGGTTTCATTAGTTTTGGCGTAACGAACTCCAATCGTCAGGGAATCTTGACCCGTGAGCTGTTGTAGGCGATCGCCGTCAAAGGCGTGCAGCGGTTGCCCCCATTCCAGCATCACATAGTTGGTAATATCCACCACATTGTTAATGGGGCGCACGCCAGCTGCTTGTAGTCGTTGTTGCAGCCAGTCCGGCGAGGGGGCGATCGTCACCCCTTCAATTACCGTTCCGATATAAGCCGGACAGGCGTTAGTCTCAGCCACATCAACCGTTAGAGATGCCTGAGCCGCAATGTCTGAAACCTCAACCTGGGGTAATTCCAGCTTATCCCCCGTCAACGCCGCCACTTCCCGGGCAACCCCCACCATACTCAGAGCATCAGCCCGGTTGGCCGTGGCCGTCAAGTCTAAAATCGAGTCATCGAGTCCCAGGAATGGTCGAGCATCAGCGCCAATCTGTCCCTGGAACTCGTTATCATTACCTTCAGCAAAGATATGAATGCCGTCAATCTCGGAGGTTAACCCCACTTCCTCTAGGGAGCAAATCATGCCATTAGAGGGGACTCCCCGCAGTTTGGTGGGTTTAATCTTGAGATCCACTTGAGGCAGCTTCGTGCCGATTGTAGCCACCGGAACGTAGATATCTGCTTGAGCATTGGGCGCACCACAGACAATCTGCTGAAGCTCACCGCTGCCAATATCGACTTGACACACCCGCAGCTTATCGGCGTTAGGATGAGGCTCGATGCCGACAATTTGACCGATCACCACCCCATCGGCCCAGGTGCTGCGCTCTTCAATCTCCTCCACTTCAAACCCCGCCATGGTGAGGCGATGGGCCAGGTCATCGGCAGTTAGATCAATCTTGATGAGGGTTTGCAACCAGTTGAGTGAGATACGCACAGTTGATGCCTTGTTCGACGAAGTGTATAGCTCGACTATTTTACACAAAATCCGGCTGCCAAATCTGAACCGCCTGCTGCGCTAAGTGGTTTTGGCGATCGACCAGGCTATCCGCCGTCCATTCTTGGGCTGAAATGCCCTGGGTTAAGCGGTACAGGCTTTGCTGGTAGGTTTGCTGCTTAACCCCATAGGGTTGATTGCCTAACTCGCGATTGAAATTGGGTTCTAATTTGGGTTCTAATAGGGTCAGGTTCCCTAGGCGATCGGTCATCTCGTCGAGTTGATTGTCTGTAAATGTCCGCCGCCAACTCTCGCTGGCTGATTCGGGGAGGATATGCTCGATTGAGAAACTATTACGCTCAATGGCATGACCGCACTCATGTTCTTCGAGTTTGGCTAAGATATATTGGGCCAGTTTTTTGCGTCCCTTGGTTGATATCGTTAAAAACGAAAAGTCTTGTTGAAATTTATCGTCTGGAACGTAAATTGAGCGGCAGGCATTAAATACATCTCGTGGTGTTGTGATCTGCCCGTTCATGATGGCGATCGCCACATCATTGTAAATCTTCTCCAACTCGTTGGGGTTGAGTTGACTCACCACAAGATACCGAAATGATAGGATGCTAATCAGTCTTAGCAAACGCACAAAGTCTGAGGAAGAAAACTTGACATAAGCGGCAAACAAGGTCGGATACGCCTGTTTCACTCGAAAAAGCTGGAGTTCTCGGATATAAGGCTGGCAATCCGGCTGATCTCGCCATAGCTCATCATGAGAATCCCCGAGGGCAACAAATACGTCACTATAATTTTCTAGGTCATTTAATAAGTCAAACGCTTGTTGATTGTCCTTCACCGATTGACGAATCATTTTAAAAAGTCTATCTTTACGGACTCGGGTTTGAAACAAACTTAGATAGTAACGCAAAAAATCCGGGAATTGGCGCATGGTTACGGTATTGACGAGCCTCCCCCATTGCCGTTGAGCTTCTCGTAAGTCATCGGGTCCTTGAAATAGGGAAAACAAATAATTTTTTAGTAAATCCGTTGCACTGAGTTCAATTCCTCTGGCATTTAAGGTCTCGAAAACAGTGTAAGCGTTCAACTCATCTTGAACGTTGATTTGAATAAATAGCAAGCGTTGGGCAACTACATCCGTTAAGAATGTTGTCAGTTCTTCTCCACTTTTAATCACGTAAGTGAGTCCATTTAAGCATTTCGAGAAATAGTCAAAGGCTTGCCACAATAATTGATTGGATTTAGTAAGCCGTCGCCAACTTTTGGGCTGGCGCAGGTTAATTAAGTTACTTTGATAAAAGTCATTATTATTCGCATTTAACAGTAACTTACTCGAATAGCGTAACGAACGAGGGTCTTTATCACTTAAATAGGTTCGCCGCAGAATATCTTGACGTTCCCGATTTTCCTCAACCGCCTGTCCTTGGTTGATTAAGGTTTGGAGTTTGTCGAGAATGGCGATCGCCAAAATACTGAGCGTCGCCAGCCGCTGTTGGCCATCAATAATCGTAAATTCTTTATCCGACTCGGGGGAGTTCTGTAAGACAATCGCCCCCATATAGTGACTGCGATCGCAATCTTGATAAATCGACTCAATATCTTGCCAGAGGTCTTCCCAATTCTCGATCGTCCAAGAGTAATCTCTCTGAAACGCGGGAACTCGGTAGATTTTACCATTGCGGATTAAGTCCCCGAAATTAGTAGTCCGAGTATCGAGAAGTTGAGACGACGACATCACAAAAAATATAGAAACGAACCATGGGCAAACCTGCTCATAAACCTAGTTTAGCGCCCTAAGCCTCGGTTGCTTGCCCAAAAAACCCCCACTTGCAATCAAGTGAGGGAAATTCTATCTGGTGGTAAAGAAAGTTAGGACGCAACCATCCCTAAGCCAAGCTTAGGAATCGTAGTAGAGCATATACTCGAAGGGATGGGGACGGAGGCGGATGGGGTTGACTTCGTTATCGAGCTTGTAGGTGATGTAGTTGTCGATAAAGTCTTCGGTAAAGACGCCACCTTTGGTCAAGAACTCACTGTCATGAGCCAAGGCACTCAATGCACCTTCCAAGGAACCCGGAGTCGAGGGAATCTTACTCAGTTCTTCAGGACTGAGTTCGTAGATATCCACATCGAGAGCTTCACCCGGCTCAATTTTGTTCTGAATCCCATCGAGGCCAGCCATCAGCATCGCGGCAAACCCGAGATAGGGATTAGAACTGGCATCGGGGCAACGGAACTCAAGCCGTTTGGCTTTGGGGTTAGAACCGGTTAAAGGAATCCGAATCGAGGCCGAGCGGTTTCCTTGAGAGTACGCCAAGTTCACAGGAGCCTCAAACCCAGGAACCAAACGCTTGTAGGAGTTCAGGGAGGGATTTGTAAACGCCAAGACGGCCGGGGCGTGTTTCAGCAAGCCGCCAATGAAATATAAGGCTAAATCACTGAGGTCAGCGTAGTTATCACCGAAGAACAGGGGTTGTCCGTCTTTCCAGATGGACATATGGGTGTGCATCCCGCTCCCATTGTCGTTGAAGACCGGTTTGGGCATGAAGGTAGCGGATTTGCCGTATTTGCGAGCGACGTTTTTGACCACATATTTATAGATCATCACGTTGTCGGCAGCACTAATCAAGTCAGTGAAGCGAATCCCCAGTTCACATTGGCCGGCGGTTCCTACTTCATGGTGATGTTTCTCAATGGGAACTCCACAACGCCCCATCGTCAGGAGCATTTCCGTGCGAATGTCTTGCAGGGTATCCGACGGACCAACGGGGAAGTAACCGCGCTTGTAGCCCGTTTTGAAGCCCAGGTTGCCTCCTTCTTCAGAGCGTCCCGAGTTCCACATCCCCTCGCTTGAGTCAACGTTGTAGTAGCCTTCATGTTCGTTCTGGTCGTAGCGAACATCATCGAAGATAAAGAATTCTGGTTCCGGTCCGCAGAAGACCGTGTCACCGATTCCAGTCGATTGCAGATACTGCAAGGCTCGATCTGCTAAAGAACGTGGGTCTCGCTCATACCACTCGTTGGTACGGGGTTCTTTAATGGAACAGACCATGCTCAGCGTGGGGGTGTCCATGAAGGGGTCCAACCAAGCTGTGCTGGGGTCGGGAACCATAGACATATCCGAGGCGTTAATCGCTTTCCAGCCCCGAATACTCGAGCCATCAAAGGCAATCCCTTCATCAAAGGATTCTTCTTCAACGAGGCTGCGGTGGAACGTGCAGTGCTGCCAAATTCCGAAGAGATCAACAAACTTCAGGTCAATCAATTCGATGTTCTCGCCCTGAATCATGTTCAAGACATCTTGTGGCGTTTCAGGCATGGGTTACTTCTCCCTATAATCACGAAAATCGTTGGAGGTTGCCAGTAGTTGCTTTTCCGGACGGTACGTGGAAGACGCACGCAGGGGTGGGGCTAGGTGCTGACGAATACCTGA
>CAZXWM010000182.1:0-8072 GCA_964644215.1 uncultured Phormidium sp. | reverse complement strand
CGAAACCGGGAACACCATCCGCAAACGGGAAGAAACCCATCGTATGGCGGATGCCAACAAGGCTTTTGCTCACTATCGCTACTAAATTGGCTATCCCGGCTTGGGTGCTGCGAAAGTGCCCGAGAATTTTTTTGCTTAAATCGTCGCTTAAGTCAAAGAATATTAAGATACAATAAGTATTGCTGTGTCCGTGTCTCTAATTTTAACTGAGAGAGGGGCGCGGTGGGTTGTGTGCGACTCCAGGTTTAGCGAACCATCGCTAACGGCAATCCCCAACCGAAAACAGCAAATCATGAAGACACAGCGGCAGTAGTAAACGTAAAGGGAGGTTATTGTGTCACGAACAGTCCCGCTCAACAAAGTTCGCAATATTGGTATTGCGGCACACATCGATGCAGGAAAGACGACTACAACAGAGCGTATCCTGTTCTACTCGGGCATAGTCCATAAAATGGGCGAAGTCCATGACGGAACAGCCGTGACGGACTGGATGGCTCAGGAGCGAGAGCGGGGCATTACGATTACTGCCGCTGCGATCACGACCAACTGGCTCGATCATCAAATTAACATCATCGACACCCCAGGACACGTGGACTTCACGATTGAAGTCGAACGGTCAATGCGGGTGCTAGATGGCGTAGTCGCCGTTTTTTGTTCCGTCGGTGGTGTGCAACCCCAGTCAGAAACCGTGTGGCGGCAAGCCGATCGCTACAAAGTTCCGCGTATTGCCTTCGTCAACAAGATGGATCGCACCGGGGCCAACTTCTTCAAGGTCTATAACCAACTGCGCGATCGCCTACGCACCAATGCCGTTGCCGTTCAAATTCCCATCGGCAGTGAAAGCGAGTTTAACGGCGTGGTCGATCTCGTCGGCATGAAGGCCTTTATCTACAGCAATGACTTAGGAACCGACATTCAGGAAGCCGAGATCCCGGATGAGGTGTCTGAACTAGCTGCCGAATATCGCGAAAAACTCCTCGAAGCCGTCGCCGAAACCGACGATGATCTGATGGAGAAATACCTAGAAGGGGAAGAAATCAGCGAAGAGCAAGTTCGCGCCACCCTTCGCCAAGGAACCATTGACGGAACCATTGTTCCCGTTCTTTGTGGTTCTGCCTTTAAAAACAAAGGTGTTCAACGGCTGCTCGATGCCGTTGTCGATTATCTGCCCTCACCGACGGAAGTTCCCCCGATTCAGGGAACCCTTGCCGACGGAGAAGTGGCAACTCGGCCGGCCAACGACGACGTTCCCCTGTCGGCCCTGGCCTTTAAAGTCATGGCCGACCCCTATGGTCGTTTGACCTTCGTGCGCGTGTACTCGGGCATCCTCAAAAAAGGAAGTTATGTGTATAACGCCACCAAAGACCAAAAAGAGCGGGTTTCACGCCTGATCGTCCTCAAATCCGACGATCGCATCGAAGTCGATGAACTTCGTGCCGGAGATTTGGGTGCCGCCTTAGGCTTGAAAGATACCCTAACTGGCGATACGATTTGCGACGAGGAAGAACCGATCATCCTCGAATCCCTGTACATCCCCGAACCCGTGATCTCGGTGGCCGTCGAGCCAAAAACCAAGGCCGACATGGAGAAACTCTCCAAAGCCTTGCAATCCTTGTCCGAAGAAGATCCCACCTTCCGCGTGGCAACGGATTCAGAAACGAACCAAACCGTGATTGCTGGGATGGGGGAACTTCACCTAGAAATTCTCGTTGACCGTATGTTGCGGGAATTTAAGGTTGAAGCTGAAGTCGGTGCGCCTCAGGTGGCCTACCGCGAAACCATCCGCAAACCCAGCACCGCTGAAGGCAAATTCGTCCGTCAAAGCGGTGGTAAAGGTCAGTACGGTCACGTGGTGATTCAACTTGAACCCGGTGAAACGGGAACTGGATTTGAGTTCGTCTCCAAAATCGTCGGCGGGTCAGTTCCCAAAGAATATATTGGGCCGGCTGAAAATGGGATGAAAGAAGCCTGCGAATCTGGTATCCTGGCAGGTTATCCCCTGATCGACGTGAAAGCAACGTTGGTCGATGGGTCTTACCACGATGTCGATTCTAACGAGATGGCATTTAAAATCGCTGGTTCGATGGCGATGAAGAATGCCGTCACGAAGGCATCCCCGGTTCTTCTCGAACCGATGATGAAAGTTGAGGTCGAAGTTCCCGAAGACTTCATGGGCAACGTGATTGGCGATCTCAACTCCCGTCGCGGTCAGATCGAGGGTCAAGAGACTGAAGATGGCCTGACGAAAGTAACGGCTAAAGTGCCGCTGGCATCCATGTTTGGGTATGCCACGGATATTCGCTCGAAGACCCAAGGTCGTGGCATCTTTTCGATGGAGTTCAGCCACTATGAGGAAGTTCCCCGTAGTGTTGCTGAAGAGATCATCGCCAAAAGCAAAGGGAACGCATAACACAGAATAAGGAACACAAGATTCATGGCACGCGCAAAATTTGAACGCAACAAACCCCACGTCAACATCGGTACCATCGGTCACGTTGACCACGGGAAAACCACGCTAACCGCTGCAATCACGGCAACTCTGGCTGTGACCGGTCAAGCTAAAGCTCGTAAGTATGCTGACATCGACGCAGCACCCGAAGAAAAAGATCGCGGCATCACCATCAACACCGCTCACGTTGAGTACGAAACCGATCAGCGTCACTATGCTCACGTGGACTGCCCGGGTCACGCGGACTATGTGAAAAACATGATCACCGGAGCGGCTCAAATGGATGGCGGCATCCTGGTGGTGTCTGCGGCGGATGGTCCGATGCCTCAAACCCGTGAGCATATCCTCTTGGCTCGTCAGGTGGGTGTTCCTAGCTTGGTGGTCTTCTTGAACAAACAAGACCAAGTTGATGATGAGGAACTCCTGGAATTGGTCGAACTTGAAGTTCGCGAACTCCTGAGCGAGTACGACTTCCCCGGCGATGATATTCCCATCGTCACCGGCTCGGCTCTCAAAGCCATTGAAGCCCTCGAAGCCAACCCCACTGTCGCCGCTGGTGAAGATCCTTGGGTTGACAAAATCCTCAAACTCATGGAAGAAGTGGACGGTTATGTGCCTACCCCTGAGCGCGATGTGGACAAAGACTTCTTGATGGCAATTGAGGACGTGTTCTCGATTACCGGTCGGGGTACTGTTGCCACGGGACGGATTGAGCGCGGTATTGTCAAAGTTGGCGATACGGTGGAACTCGTGGGCATTAAAGATACCCGCAGTACTACGGTTACCGGTGTGGAAATGTTCCAGAAAACTCTGGATCAAGGGATGGCTGGTGATAACGTGGGTGTTCTTCTGCGTGGTGTTCAAAAAGGTGATATTGAGCGGGGGATGGTGTTGGCTAAACCCGGCACAATCAACCCTCACACCAAGTTTGAGGCTGAGGTATATATCCTCAACAAGAATGAAGGTGGCCGTCACACTCCCTTCTTCCCCGGCTATCGTCCTCAGTTCTATGTGCGGACGACTGACGTGACCGGAACCATCAGTGACTTCACGGCTGATGATGGTAGTGATGCTGAAATGGTTATGCCTGGCGATCGCATCAAAATGACCGTTGAACTGATCAACCCGGTGGCGATCGAACAAGGAATGCGCTTTGCTATTCGTGAAGGCGGTCGCACCGTCGGCGCGGGTGCTGTGGCGAAAATCATCCAGTAGGCCCTCGGCTTAATTCGGTGGATTAGGGGTGCATTGATCTGTCCCTAATCCGCTGTTTGGCGGGCATCATGCCTGCCTGGGGTAGCCCCCCTCTTTTTTTACTGAACCTCGACAATTAAAAACGTTTCAACATCATGGCAACGATTCAGCAGCAAAAAATTCGTATTCGCTTAAAAGCCTTTGACCGTCGCCTTCTCGACACATCTTGCGACAAAATTGTAGATACGGCGAACCGTACCAGTGCTACCGCTGTCGGCCCGATTCCTCTACCGACTAAACGCCGGATTTATTGTGTTCTGCGATCGCCTCACGTCGATAAAGACTCCCGCGAACACTTTGAAACCCGAACCCATCGCCGCATCATTGATATCTATCAACCCTCCTCGAAAACCATTGATGCCCTGATGAAGCTGGATCTACCCGCTGGGGTTGATATTGAGGTCAAACTTTAGGGTCCCTTAGACGGCGTGGGAGTTGACAGATATCCCCTGTTGTGTATTGGTTGAATCTGACTGAGAGAACAGGGGATTGTCGGTGAATGAGTTAGAATAAAAAGCGCAACCCTGACAGACGGAACCATGGCCACCTCGTCTTCTATCGCTGTTCGAGAACTTCCCTTATTTCCTCTCCCGGAGGTCGTCCTGTTTCCCGGTAGACCCCTTCCCCTGCATATTTTTGAGTTTCGCTACCGCATGATGATGAACACCATCCTTAAAGGCGATCGCCGTTTTGGGGTTCTCATGTGGGACCCGAACAATCGTGAAGCTGCACCAGTCGGCTGTTGTGCTGAAGTGATCCAGCATCAGCGACTCCCCGACGACCGCCTCAAGATTTGGACTGTTGGACAACAGCGGTTTCGCGTCTTGGAATATGTCCGAGAAAAGCCGTACTATGTGGGCTTAGTGGAGTGGATCGAAGATCATCCCCCTGAACGAGACTTACATCGCTTAGCTACAGATGTCGAAGACCTGTTGCGAGATGTTGTTCGCCTCTCAGCTAAATTAATGGATCGTGAGATTGAACTCCCCGAGGATATCCCCAATTTACCCACAGAACTGTCCTACTGGGTCGCGGGAAATCTCTATGGTGTGGCCTCAGAACAGCAAACCCTGCTAGAAATGCAGGATACGGCAACTCGCCTGGAACGAGAATCGGAAATTCTAACCACGACTCGTAATCATTTAGCGGCGCGAACCGTTCTTAAAGATACCTTTGACCCCTCTTAATCGGGCCAGTTTGTCGGCTGAGCATGAGTCAAGTTGTTTTGAGTCAAGTTGTTTTGAGTCAAGTTGTTTTCAGAAAGAAGGTAAACTACTATGGGTGAATCCAAACGTCGTAAAGAAGCATTGGGTGATAAGTATGGCCAGGAACCCAAGATCCTGCCCTGGCTACCGATTACAAAACGACAGTCTGAACAGTTCCTTAAATGGTCAAGCCGAGGGGCTTGGGCCGGGATTGTTGCCCTCGTTGTCATTTGGATCTCTGTCGTTTTTATTGGCCCCTCCTTCGGCTGGTGGGGTTTGAGCTAAGAAAATTGTTGAGATCTGAGGTTTCTTGAGTCTATTTTCGGAGTCTAGATTGATAGAAATATCAAATAACGTTACGCCCTACTCATAATTGGGATCAGAGTTGCCAATTGAGTCGGGCTCCGGCGCTCTCCGGCGAGGTTTTTGTGTGATTTCCTGAATGACTAGAAATTTTGTAGAAAGGCAACGTTAGATAGGGTAAGGATTTTTGTCCCTTTGGCTCTACCCTATGATCGAGATTTGAGGTAGTCTGTGTTCTACGATACCTCGAATTTTGGTGACGTAAGTTAGCGTTGGGCAAGTTCGCCGACCCAACCGTTGTCTGTTGGGGGGTGACTGTGTTGGCTTGCTTGGGGACTCAATATGAGAGACATTGTTAAGTAAAATTTAAATTGTTAAGCCGCGTCTAGCGTGTGAGAGGAGGAGAACCGTGTTTATACGACTTGCCGAACAACATCGTCAATTCGTCCAAGAATTGGTGATGAACCTAAAAGCTTTAGCCGTTGTGCTAGAGCGTCGGGGCTATCTTGCTTCATGTTATACCTGCGGCAGTCAGATGAACAGCGCGTCGTTTATGGTTAGCCTAGGCGACAATCATCTTATCCGCTTCCTGGTGTCCGACTATGGGATTACCTGGACTGAGATGCGCGACGATCGCGAACTGATGAAGCTCGAAGGTGCCGAAGCCATCGCCCAACTGCAAGAGTTAGCCAATCTGGTGAAATACCAAATTGCGCCGCAAGATTATCGCCCAACGGCCGTGCAACAGGCGTAAAATGGGGTTAGATCCCTGCGATCGCCGCATTTAAACCCTTGCTATTGGGTCTTTTCCATGACAGATATCGATATTGGCTGGCAGCACTGTTACATCGACACCAACCGCATCCGACTGCATTGTGTCACCCAAGGAGAAGGCGATCTCGTCGTGCTTCTCCACGGATTTCCCGAGTTTTGGTATTCCTGGCGTTATCAAATTCCGGCCCTAGCCCGTCACTTTAAAGTCGTTGTTCCCGATTTGCGCGGCTATAACGACTCCGATAAGCCCTCAAGCGGCTATGATCTCGATACCCTCAGCCAAGATGTGCGAGGGACTATTGCCGCCCTAGGCTATCGTAGCGCCCACATTGTCGGTCATGACTGGGGAGGGGCGATCGCCTGGCATTTGGCTCATACTTATCCCGAGTCGATCAATCGTCTCGCCATCCTCAACGCCCCCCACCCCCAGCAATTCACCCAAGCCCTCACCAGTAACTTCGATCAACTCCGCCGCAGTTGGTATGTCTTGGCGTTGCAAATCCCCAGCTTGCCCGAATGGGTGATTCGCAACAACCTCAAAGACTTCGTACAAAACATCTTTCGCGAAAACGCCGTTCGCAAAGGGGCCTTTGGCCAAGAAGATAACCAAATCTACCAAGCCGCCCTAGAAAAACCCGGCGTGCTCAATTCCATCGTCAAGTATTACCGTCAACTCTCAGCCCCGCAAACCTGGCTCAAAAGCTGGGGGCGATCGCTCGATCCCATCACCGTCCCCACTCTAGTTCTCTGGGGCGAAGACGACTCATTTCTCAGTACCAGCCTCACCCAAGGCTTTGACAAACTGATCACCGCTCCCTTCCAACTCGAACTCATCTCCCAATGCGGCCATTGGATTCAGCAAGAAGTGCCGCAAACCGTCAATCGCAAACTCCTGAACTTCCTCACTCTTAAATAGAGACGAGTTAGGGGCAAACCGGAGTTCACCCCCAACGAGACTAAGTCAGGTTCAGGCTTGGCTCTGGCCGTTGCCTAGTGGCTATGGCTGTGACTATGATCGTGGCTGTGGCTATGGCCGTGGCTATGGCCGTGATCATGACCATGACCATGATCGAAGCCATCTTCATCATGATTGTGGAAACGTTGGGCGACTTCGATGGCTAACTGGGGATTCACCTCAACCCCTTCTTGGGAGAGAAGTTCCTCAATATGGGACTCCGCCCAGCCGGCCACCATCTCCAGAAACTCCGGGCGATCGTTCACACAGGGCATCTGGACATAGGTGACATCGGGATACCGACGGTGCATCTCATGGACAATATGATGCACATCCAACAGGGTTTCATGGTTTTCCGTGGCGAAGCCAATGGGCATCATCACGATCGCCCGCGCCCCCAACTGCACTAAATTATCAATGGCCTGATTGGGATTGGGCTGCGTCCATTCAATCAAAGGCGTGTCATGGTTGAGCCAACCCACCGAAATCAGAGGATAGCGGTACATCAGCCGTTCCCGCACCGCCTCATAGAGCGCCTGACTCTCATCAACGCCGGAGGTGAAGCCCTTCGCCTTCATGGGACAACCATGATTCATCAAGACAATGCCAATTTGCGAGGGCAGATAGGCCGCCGCCAACTCCTCGGCGATGCGTTCCTCGACCATCTGAGCCATCAAATCCAGATATTGCGGCTGATTGTAGAACGAGGGAATATATTTAAGACCTTTGACCCAATGCTCCTCGCCCTCGACTAACTTAGACAGAGCCTGATTGACCTGTTCAACTGCGATACCACTGGTGAAGACCGAATCCACCACCAAGAGGGGATAAATCAAGAGTTTCGTGAAACCTTGCGCTTTCACCTCCGCCAACACCTGTTCCGGGAGAAAGGGGGCGCAGAAGTTGAAGGCCTTAAACACCTGAATGCGATCGCCCCAGCGTTCCTGAAGCTTTTGCTCAATCCCGGCCCGTTGCTGCTCAAAAATGGCATTGTGGGGAGAGATAAAATCATGGTGTTGATGGCCCCACTCATGGCGGTCAAAAATGGCCAACAAGCGGGCTAACGGGGGATAGAGCCAATCGGGAACCGGAGCGAATTTCGCCGTGAGCAGGTGCAGGGCCTGTTCGTTGT
>CAZXWM010000181.1:4007-8110 GCA_964644215.1 uncultured Phormidium sp. | reverse complement strand
CAAAGATTACAACGTGAGCCTTCTCGCGGGGGTAGGTAAGTTAAGGGACGTGATGATTTTAGTTTAGCGGATTAGCTGACTGGGGGAGGGGGAACCCGGTAGGGGCAATCCGCAAGTGGTTGCCCTACTTTAGTCCCAGATGCGATCGAGGAGATCGTAGAAGGGTTGCCAGTTGTCGCTGGTGGTAATGGGGTCCCAAATGGCTTCAATTTCGGGACGAACGGGGATGATGTTGGGGTTGGCGGCGGTGATTCTGGCTTGGATCTCCTTCAGTTCACTGTTGGAGTAGGCTTGTAGGAGGCGATGATACAGGCCGGCCCAGGGTTGGAGAACTTGGGGGGGATCGGCTTTGGCAAAGATGGCGTCTTGGTCATCTCGCCATTGGGGGGAGAATTGTTGACGCAGTTGGCTGAAGAAGTCATGATAGCCGACGTCGTGGTCTTGTAGGAGTTGTACTGTAAGTTGGGCCAGTTCTCTGCCGTCAGTTTCGCTGAGATCGACTAAGCCTAAGCGGTGCAACATTCCCTGACGGTAATGTTGTTCGTAATGGCGATCGAAGTGACTGAGGGCCTCGGTCATGGCCTCGGGGGTTAGGTCGGGGGTGACGCCGGCGAGGGGTTGTTGTAGTAGTTCTAGGTTGAGTTTACAGACTAAGGGCTGGTTTCCGTAGCTATAGCGGCCGTAATAGTCGAAATAGGCGGCGGTGAATTTAGGGTCGTAGCTGGGGATGAAGGCGTAGGGGCCGTAGTCGAAGCTTTCCCCGGTGATGGACATATTATCGGTGTTGAGAACCGCATGACAGAAGCCAGCCACCATCCATTGGGCCGCCAGTTTGGCGGTGCGATGGACGAGTTCTCGGTAAAACCCGAGGTAAGCATCGGCTTGGCGGCGATCGATGTCAGGATAGTAACTGTCAATCACATGGTCGAGGAGGGTTTTACTGAGATCTTTACGCCGTAGGTAATGGAGGCGTTCAAAGGTCCCAAAGCGAATATGAGACTGACTCAGTCGGACCATGACGCAAGAGCGAGTGGGGGAGGGTTCGTCTCCTCGCCAGAGTTGTTCGCCGGTTTCGATGACGGTGAGACAGCCGGAGGTGTTCACGCCAAGACGGGCCAGGGTTTCTGAGGCGATGATTTTTCGCACTCCTCCTTTGAGGGTGAGTCGGCCATCTCCGCCTCGGGAATAGGGGGTGGTACCGCTACCTTTGGTCCCAAAATCGTAGAGTTGTCCGTCGGTTCCTCGCACTTGTCCGTAGAGAAACCCCCGTCCATCGCCAAGTCGAGGGTTGTACTCGCCAAATTGGTAGCCGTGGTAACGAAGGGCCAGACCCGAGGCTGAGCCGCGAAATTTGCCGAAATATTCGATAAAATGGTCGTCAGACACCTGTTTGGGGTCAAGTCCTAGCTTTGGAAGCAGGCGATCGCCGCGAAAGCGTAAGATATGACTGGGAAAGTCCGCTGCTTCGACTCGGTCGTAGTAGTCGTCTCCCAGGGCTTCCAAGGCAGTTTCAGACTCTAAGTTGAGAAACGGATTATGAGATAGATGGGACTGCGAACTTTCAGAAACGGTCATTCGGTAAGATATCGTGAAATCAGTTAGGATGGCTGCGGCCGTGAACGCACAGTTGCGCTCTCATTCTCGCAAACTTTGTTCAACGGATGCAAGGGAATCTAGTCACTGGTTTTGGGGATCGTTTCAATCCCGTCCGCCACGCGAATTGAAGCCGGGCTGGTGTCTCTGATGGGCGGTGAAGACCTCGGCCGTCTTGTTGACCTTATTTTTTAGTCTGAATTACTGAAACGATGCTAGATTATCTACCTGAATATTTGCCGAACACATTGGATTTGAATGAGTTATTTCAATGGAGTTCCATGATTGTTGGGGCGGGGCTAACGTTGGTTCTTATTTTTGTGCTACGTCCCATTGTCAAATTCTTAAATCGCCCCCAAGAAAACTCGTCTCAAATTTCTAAGCTTTATCAGGTCTTGTTACAGCCTAATTTACAGCTTTTGGGGATTGTTCTGAGTTTAGGAACCTTGGAGTTTGCAGCACTGCGGTTTGAGGCTGTCTCTTGGCTAGAAACTCCTTTGAGTCTAGGATTTACGGTGGCGATCGCCTGGTTTTTATCCCGAGTCGCGGCTCAGCTTTTCGAGGTCTATTTGTTGGATATTGTCCTCAGAAAAGGCAGTAAAATTAATGAGCTGTTAAATCTGGGTAAATTAGTTTCCAATCTGGTCATTATTATCGCCGCTATTTTTGTATTCGCTCAAACCCATCAAGTTAATTTACTGGGGTTATTGGCGAGTTTAGGGATTGGCGGATTAGCGGTTGCTTTTGCCGCCCAAAAAACCCTAGAACAAATTTTGGGCGGGATTGTATTATATCTCGACAAACCCTTTACCATTGATGATTATGTCGGACTTCCTGACGGTACATTCGGACGAGTTGAATCCATTGGCTTACGCTCAACCAAAATCCGCTGTTCTGGCAAAGGAACCCTAATGATTATCCCCAATGGTAATCTAACCCAAATGACCGTGGAAAATTTCACGGGTGGGAAGAAAGTAATGGCAATTCTTTACCTCAACTTTGAGCAAGCGATTCCCGAAGATGAGCGAGCCTTAATTCGTCAGGTCATTATCCGAGGAACCTCGGATATTTTTGGGATTGACTCTCGCAATACGGATGTAACGTTCAAATCAATACGAGAAAAAGGCAGCAATATCAAAACCCAAGCCCAAACCACCTTCTTTATCCTCGGTTCTGGGAGTGTTTCGATGGAGATTCGCCGTCAAGTCTTAGATGTTGCTAACCAAAAAATCGCCCAACAACTGAAAGAGTATGGTGTGATTTTTGACATCGATGAGCCAACTATTTATGTAGATTCTCCAATCACAATTTAGGATGAATATGAAAACCGTTCTACGTGACCGGATTCTCAACCAAGTCAACCTAGAGTTTTATCAGGCTGGCTATCCGCTTAAAACACCACAATTTCAAGCCTAATTTTATGGATATTAGTAACCTTTTGGGACCGATTGAATCTGTTATTTCCTGGCTTGTAGAAGCCAATGTTCTGCGTTTAATTATTTTCTTAGGTTTTTTATTGATATCATTGCTACTCGGGCAGTTTACACCTCGTTTTGTTCGCTCGGTCATTCAACAGGTTTTGAGCGAATCGGCAGTGACAACTTACGATAGCTTGATTGAGCCTGTTAAGCAGCCTCTTCAGATTTCGGGGACGTTACTCTTGATTTATTGGTCATCAATTTGGCTCAAAGGCTATGAGATTTTTTATGAGTTTTTAATTCCAGTTCTAGATTTTGCAATTATTGTCAGTATCGCTTGGCTGGCTTCAAGGATATTCCGTCAGATTGTGCGAATTTATGGAATTGACCTTTTAAAAAAGCTGGGTTTGGAGGTTGATGAATTGTTACTGGTTTTTGAAACGATTGCCAATTTAATTATTGGTCTGTTAGCGGTTTTTGCCTTTGCTCAAACTCGTGATTTCGACCTATTTGCGCTCTTTGCTGGTTTAGGGATTGGTGGTTTAGCGGTGGTTGCTGCGTCTCAGCGAATTTTAGAGCAATTCCTCAGTACCGTGGTGTTATATCTCGATCGCCCCTTTACTCCCGGTGACTATATTCGTCTCAAAGATGGTCAACTCGGACGAGTTGAATCGATTGGCTTACGCTCAACCAAAATCCGCACGTCAGCCAAAAGTACCCTCTTTATTGTCCCTAACTCAATCTTGGTCAATATCGAAGTCGAAAACCTAACGCGAGCCAAAAAAGTGATGTCGATGATTTATCTCGATTTTGCTAAACCTCTCGATGACCAAGATAAAGCGTTAGTGCGGGAAGTGGTGACTGAAAGCACCAACTCTGTATTTGGGATCGACCCCGGAAGCACCAGTCTCAGTTTTAGTGAGGATGAGAATCACCCAGGAACTCAGGCTCGGGTGACGTTCTTTATTTTAGGCTCCAATGAGAACTCGATTCAATTACGCAAACGCTTGTTAGAGTTAGCGAATCAGACCATTTCTGGCAAACTGAGTCAGTTTGGGATTACCTTCTCGTCTCAGGAACCGACGGTGTATG
>CAZXWM010000181.1:0-3997 GCA_964644215.1 uncultured Phormidium sp. | reverse complement strand
GGAATCGCCAATTACGCTATAAAGAACTATGGTCCGGAGTACAGGTTAATTATGTCTGTTTGGCAACTCGATTTTTTCCGTCGTCCCCTGCGTAATGAAGAGGGAGAGGTATTGTGGGAGTTACTGGGGTGCGATCGCGCCTTTGAGTTTCATTTTGAACGCTGGTGTCCTCAATCTCAGGCTAACTCGGACTGGATTGTTGCACAGTTGCAAAGTCTCGATCGCCCTCTCCCAAAGGTTTTAGCCAGCTTCCGGCCCGAATCCCTGAGTTTAATTCGTGAAGCGGCCAAAAAACTCGGGATTCAGGCCCTGGCGACGCGACGAACCGAAACTCTGAAACGCTGGTTGTTGCAACGAGCCGAATTATATCAGCAACTTCCGGGCTATACCGCAGATGCGTATCAACCTCTGGCGGTTCCCCGGCCCGCGCCGGTTCCCGTGTCTGAGCAGTTATGGGGCGATCGCTGGCGCTTTGCAACCCTTCCTGTAGCTGAGTTAGATAGTTTTGCGGCTCATCCGATGCGGGTGCGATCGCTCCCCCGAGAACTTCATCCCCTAGAACTAGGATTAGCCTCAACCGCGTCTCTTCCCGGCTTAGTCATTGATGGAGGACGACAATCATTACAGTTAGCTCAATGGTTGGAGACGGTGACTCCGGTAGCGGTGAATTATATTCCCGGAGCGCCTGACGGACTGATTTTAGAAGCTGGCCTGGCTGAGCGTTGGGTTCTGGCCACCTTTGACGATTCCGAAGTCCAAGCCGCCGCGCGACTTTATCATCAACGCCAACAGGAGGCGAAGGGACTGCATTTTCTCATTATTCAGCCGGATGACTCGGGACGGACTTATACGGGATTGTGGTTATTACAACCGGCTTGAGCTGTCGAACAAGTCACGATGGCTTAATTGTCCACGATCCAAATCTGACCCTCGTGAATCCCGTCGAAAACGCGGTCAATGAGGGTTTGTTCGTGGCGTCCGAAGTAGGAGTGGTTGCTGAGGATGTCATTTAGTAAATGGCGATCAATCGGGGTGATTTGGCGAAACCGGCAGATCCGCTCAACCACGTTTTCGAGGGAATAACTCGGGGTGGGAGAGGCAAAAGACATCGTTTTTAAAGATTGTGTAAACCTTACGCCCCAATTATAACTTTGTATATAAAGATTGTGTAAAGTTGCAGCGTGATTATTGACACAACTCCCTGTGATGCTGTATGGAATTTTTCGTGATTTAGATCGTTGACAGATTAGACATTTCTCGGCTAAAGACCTTGATTGGGTGTGGCTGGCCCAAAAAAATCCCCAGCCTTGGCTGGGGATATAAGGGTATGGGTGAAGAGTTTGGGGCGATCGCCGTCGCCGTCAGAGAGAATACACTTGACCATCAAAAAAGACTCGGGTAATCCCCTTAGCTTGCAAATGAGACCCGGTTTTCTGCAACACCTGACTGTCAGGAACCTTCATCACCCGCTGATTGCGATTAGCAAAGCGGCGGGCCACACGATGATTATCAAACACAGGGAGAGTTTTCGAGGAAATCTCCGTCGCGGGAATCTCACCGAGATCATTAAACTCGCGCAAGGGTCGTGAAATCAGTTCAGAAGAGCGATCGACCACCAGATAGCAGGTTTTCGGCATCAAGGCGTTAGCCAACGGTTCAATGGTCAACAGAGTGCCAGTCTCAGCGCTATTTTCAGCGCCCTTCCCATTACCATTCTCAGTCGACTTCGATGAAGACTCCGCGAACTTAATCTCACGGCGAGGTTCTGAGTTGGGGGAGAATTCAGAGGGATCTGAGGACTCCGAATCGGAACTACGGGTTGAACCCACCGCTTTGCGTCGGCGGCGATTAGAGTTCTCTTTCGGGAGAGCGAGCTGTAACTGTTCCCCAGAATCGGTTGCTGACTCATCACTCGGTCCGGACGAGTCGCGTAAAATGGGTTTGCGTCGTTGGGAGTTGCGATCGCCGCTCCCCGAACGTTTAGCCCGTTTCTGTTGCACGAGCTGATTGTATTCCTGGGGAGAAAAGCTACTCTTGAGCAAGCGGCTAATGGTGGAATTACTCACCCCATAGCGTTGAGCCAAGGTTGAGGTGGTTTCACCGGGATGCCGGTATTGCTCAATGATCTCGGGTTTGTCGGCATCTGATAGTTTTTTAGCACTCATTCGAGGGTTATGATCTTGCAGAAATTCATAAATGGGGGCAACGAGTCCGTCCAACTAGGACGACGATCCCCGACGGCGGCGACTTCCGCGAGAGACGGCGCGAGTTGACACATCAAATTCGAGTAATGCACCAATCGCAAAGAAGACCCCAGTAAAGGTGAAAAAGACTTCCAGTAAATCCCCACTTTCATAATTGGGGATATTTTTATCGGCGTACTTAAACCACATATCGGCGATGTACTGAGAGAACGCCGCTGCGGCAATCATGCGCCAGGACTGAGAAAATCGCCCACCCCAGAAGGCCAACAACAAGACAGCGGCAATAATCAACAGCAGCACATCGAGGACCACATAGAGAAGGTTGAGAGGCGGTCCTAGGGGTTCGAGTTGTCGTTCTAGGCTAATCACCCATCCCGGTGCAGGACGTGCCGTTTCAATCACCTCGCTGGTTTCAGCCGCCGCGCTGGCACTATCAAAATCTAAGCTAAAGTCAATGGGATAAGAGAGCCAACCGGCAAAGGCCATACCCGCCACGGCGATGGCCAGGATAACACCCC
Organism: uncultured Phormidium sp.; assembly: GCA_964644215.1. Classification (GTDB taxonomy): domain Bacteria; phylum Cyanobacteriota; class Cyanobacteriia; order Cyanobacteriales; family Geitlerinemataceae; genus Sodalinema. The sequence goes on along the minus strand of CAZXWM010000181.1, from coordinate 1,275 downwards.
ATTGCCATAATTCCAGGTTCAGCCGCCGCGATCGCACGGCTAGGAGCATGCCAACCGTCAGACATAAATAGCTGGCCACATAAAACAGATCCCCAGGCGAGACGGCCGGGTCAAGTTCCCAGTAGAGTTCCCACCAGCTAAAAAAGAGATTACCGATAAAGAAGGAAATCATACCCAAGCCGAGACCGAGCCAGACATTACGACCACTGGCAATTTTGTTACTGAGACCATTGCGTAAACAGAGGACTCCGGCAAAGGCAAAGGCCACCTGTTCCGATAACAAGGTCCCAATCCCATACCAAAAGGGACGGCCTTGACCGGGAACCGTGACACTAAACAGGAGGAAAAACAGCAGGGCCAAAACGCCCCACATGACGGACAGTAAAACTAAGTTCGGGGTTGAGAACCAGGATTTCAACCCATTCTTATTGGTTTTCTCAGAGGTGCTACTCATAAAACATTTCAGAGGCTAATAGCGTGCTGGCAGTGATCTAGGCAAGACTTCCCCGACAACCCTGGTTAACCCAGAACGAAAGAGCGTACAACGGCTTCAGGAAACGGGGGACAGTAAACGGTTACTCCCCGGACCAGAGTTTCCCGAGGGGGGATTGATTGATCCAATTCATAAATTGAACGCGATCGCCGTCGGGTAAATCTTCAAGGGCATCAATGGCACGTCCGGCAAAGTTAGGATTGCCAAAATAGTCTTTCCCGATGCGATAGAGTTCTTGAAGTAGGGTATTGAGGTGATGTTCCTGCCAAGGGGGAACTTTACCACCATCGAGGGGATCTTGTTCCAAGAGGTTTTCGACTTCACCGGGGGCGATCGCTTGTGGAAAGTTCCATTGTTGGAAAACCTTGGCAATTTCCTTTTCAAATGCACCGGCCTGTCGAGTCCCTAGGAGATCTTCGACATCGAAGTACACCGCTTGCAGCAGTAGCAATGAGGCTTGTGTGAAGGAGGTCGCAGCAGCAGCGGATACATCGTCCCCGGCGGACTCCCCACTGATTTGTTCCAAACGAACCTTGCCCCAAACACTATAGCGATCGGGTTCTTCGAGGAGAACACAGGCTTTGCCCCGATTATCGGTCAAATCCCGCCAAAACGAGCGAGCTTCTTCGGCTTGATTAGCATTAAACACGCTAATCAGGCGAAAAGTTTGCCCTTGATATTTAAGAACCGGAACCGGTTGACCGGATTTAGGGTGCTGGACACTGGTAATTTCAACATCCTGCCTTTTGAGAATAAACATGACACTGCCAATTGACTCCGAT
>CAZXWM010000180.1:0-8132 GCA_964644215.1 uncultured Phormidium sp. | reverse complement strand
AGAGGGGAGAAGAAGGGAACAGAAATCCGGTAGGGGCGTACCCTTGTGGTCGCCCTCTCCCGGCAAAAGGCAAACGGTAATCTTCGATTTCTCTATCTGGCCGTTGAGGGAGGTCAACTCTCAACTCTCAACGCTCAACTGGCAACTGTCAACCCACTCTCAAGCCTGAATTGCCCTTGCATTTCGCCTTTTTCTTGTCTCGGGTGACTTGGCGGGGAGATGTCGTCTGGTAGAATTTGGAAGGCTTATACAAGATTCGATCGATGGCATTGAACAGGGCAAGGATTGCAGTGGACGCGATGGGCGGCGACTATGCCCCGGATGAGATTGTGGCCGGGGCATTGCGGGCGCAGGATGAATTGGGGGTAGAGGTGCTGCTCGTCGGCGATCCGGCTGCTATTGAGGCGTCGTTACAACGACAAGAGCGCAATCCCGAGGAGGTCCAGATGATCGCCTCCGAGGGAACGGTAGAAATGCACGAAGAGGCATTAACCGGCATTAAACGCAAACCCAAGGCCTCGATTAACGTGGCCATGAATTTGGTGAAACAGGGCCAGGCCGATGGTGTTGTCTCGGCGGGACATTCGGGCGCATCGATGGCGGCGGCTTTGTTGCGGTTAGGGCGGTTGTCTGGGATCGATCGCCCCGCTATTGGTGCGGTGTTCCCGACGATGAATCCTGATAAGTCGGTGTTAATTCTGGATGTGGGGGCGATCGTCGATTGTCGTCCTAAGTTCTTGGAACAGTTTGCCCTGTTAGGTACGATTTACAGTCAGTATGTCCTCGGCCGGGACGAGCCTCGGGTGGGATTGCTCAATATTGGTGAAGAAGCCTGTAAGGGCAATGATTTAGCCCTGCGAACTTATCAGTTATTGCAAGATAATCCCCGGATTCCCTTTGTGGGCAATGCTGAAGGACGAGATGTGTTGTCTGGGGAGTTTGATGTGATCGTCTGTGATGGCTTTGTGGGCAATGTTTTGCTTAAGTTTGCTGAGGCCGTTGGCAATATCCTGTTACAACTCTGTCAGGATGAGTTATTACAAGGTCTCGATGAACAGGATTTAGTCCATGTCATGCCCAATCTCAAGCGCCTCAAGCAACGGATTGATTATGTTGAACATGGCGGCGGGTTGCTGCTGGGGGTGGCCGGGGTTTGTGTGATTGGCCATGGAAGTTCTCACGCTATGACGATTTTTAATGCGGTGCGTTTGGCGAAAGAGGCGGTGGATAACCGGGTGATTGAACGCATCCAGGAGAAACATTTGGTGGACCAATAGCGCCCTGGCTTCCCCACCGGGTAAGCAAGGCTCAGAGAAGGCGGATAGACGGCTGATAGACGACGGATGATGCGGCAAAACTTATGACAATTTTGGGACTTGAATTAACAGGCTGTGGTGGGGTGGCGCCCGAGACGGTTTTGGATAACGAGATGCTGACGCAGGCGGTGGACACCTCCGATGAGTGGATTCGCTCCCGCACGGGGATTGGCGAACGTCATCTGGCTAGTCCCTCCCAGTCGTTGGGAGAGTTGGCCACTTGTGCAGGCCGTCAGGCCCTATCTATGGCAGGATTAGATCCGTCTGAGTTGGATTTGTTGCTGTTGGCCACATCTACGGCTGATGATCTGTTTGGAACGGCCAGTTGGGTGCAACATCAGTTGAATGCACCCCAGGCGGTGGCCTTTGATTTGACGGCGGCCTGTTCAGGGTTTCTGTTTTCGATGGTGACGGCGGCCCAGTTTCTGCGCACGGGGGTCTATCGTAATGTGTTGGTGATTGGAGCTGATGTGTTATCCCGTTGGGTGGATTGGCACGATCGCCGCACTTGTGTTCTTTTCGGCGATGGGGCCGGGGCCGTGGTGATGCAACGGCGGGAGTTGGGCGATCGCCTATTGGGGTTCGAGATGCGCTCCGATGGCTCTCAGAATAGCTCTCTGACGTTGAGTTATCAACCTCAGTCTCAAGCCATTACGCCCGACGTTTCTGTGTCTCAGGGAGGCTATGGTTCCATCGCTATGAATGGCCCAGAAGTCTATAAGTTTGCCGTCAAGAAAGTCCCCGAAGCGGTGGAAAAAGCCCTGTTTCGCTCTGGGTTGACGACGGAGGATGTGGATTGGTTACTGCTTCATCAGGCTAATCAGCGGATTCTCGATGCGGTGGCCAAACGGCTTAAGATTCCCTCGGAAAAAGTATTGACAAATTTAGTAAATTATGGTAACACCTCGGCGGCATCAATTCCCTTGGCGTTGAACGAGGCGGTGCGATCGCAGCAAATCCAGCCTGGAGACACCATCGCCGCGTCCGGGTTTGGGGCCGGGTTAACTTGGGGGTCAGCGGTGTTCCGTTGGGGACGCTTTGAGGCGTAACATTTGAGGCGTAACATTTGAGGCGTAACATTTGAGGCGTAACATAAGTTACCGTTGATACCAAAACAGAAATTATGAAAACCGCTTGGGTGTTTCCCGGACAAGGATCGCAGACCGTGGGAATGGGGGTTGACTTAGCCGCCCTCCCTGAAGCTGCGGCGAGATTTCAGCAAGCTGAGACCATTTTGGGCTGGTCAGTGGTGCAAACCTGCGAAACCGGGGAAAATCTCTCGGAAACGCGCTATACCCAGCCTTGTCTTTATACCGTTGAATGTGCCTTAGTGGATCTGTTGCGCGATCGCGCCGTCGCAGAACCCCAGGTCGTCGCGGGTCACAGTTTGGGGGAATATGTCGCCCTCTACGCCGCCGGAGTCTTGGACTTTGAAACGGGATTAAACCTCGTCAAACGTCGTGGCGAATTGATGAGTCAGGCGAGTGAGGGCCAGATGGCGGCCCTGATGAAGTTTGATCGCGACCAACTCGAAGCCGCGATCGCCCAAACCGAAGGCGTGGTTTTGGCCAACGACAACAGTCCCCTCCAGGTAGTGATTTCGGGAACCGAGACGGCGATCGCTCAAGTTCTCTCTCAAGTGAAGGTTCGCCGTAGCGTTCCCCTCGATGTCTCCGGGGCCTTCCACTCCCCGCTCATGGAACCCGCCGCCGCTGAGTTCCAAACCCTCCTCGAACCCATCGACTTCAAAGACGCGACAATCCCCGTCCTCTCCAACGTCGATCCCAGCCCAGAAACCGCCGCCGCTGCCCTAAAAACCCGCCTACAGCAACAAATGACCGGTTCGGTACGTTGGCGAGAAATTGTCCTGAGTTTACCAGAGTTGGGCATTGAACAGGTGTTAGAAGTCGGACCAGGGAAAGTCTTATCCGGGTTAGTAGGGCGCACCATCAAAGGGTTAAACTGTCTAAATGTAGGAACCATCGCTGAGTTAGCTACCTTAGCCGAACCATCGGCGTAATCCCCATTGATAAACGTCGTATTAACGTTGTATTAACGTTGTATTAACGTCGTACCAACAAGGAAACCTACCCCTCTCGCCAGAAAGATCCAGGGTAGGTTCTCCCCATCTCCTATTCACTATTCACTATTAACTATTCACTATTAACTATTGCATGATTCAAAACCGCGAACCTGGCTACAACTTAGCCTTATATCATTTGTTTAAATGGTCGGTGGTGAGTCCACTGTTCTATAGTTACTTTCGAGGACGGGTTTATGGTGTCGAGAACGTCCCTAAATCTGGGTCATTGGTGGTGACAAGCAATCATGCCAGTTATTTTGACCCACCTCTGATTTCCTGTGCCGTGGAGCGTCCAGTCGCTTACATGGCGAAGGAAGAACTGTTTAAAAATCCGATTTTTGCCAAAGCGATTCGTCTTTACGGAGCTTATCCTGTCAAACGCAAAGCTGCCGATCGCAGTGCCATTCGTTCAGCTTTAGAGTATTTAGATAACGGTTGGGCGACGGGGGTGTTTCTCTCAGGAACTCGCACTCGCGATGGTCGCATTCCCAACCCGAAACCCGGTGCGGTTTTGATTGCAGCAAAAGCTCAAGTCCCGATTTTACCGGTTTGTCTTTGGGGAACGCAAGCCATTTTTCAAGGCTCCGCCAAGCCGCGATCGGTTCCGGTGACGATTCGCATCGGAGAACCCGTTAACCCCCCGCAATCGGGCGATCGCGAGGGGTTAGAAGCCGTCACTCAACACTGTGCGGAGGTGATTGAGTCACTTCATGATCTGGGTCGTTAGGGAGGAAGCCATGTAGGGGCAAACCTAAAGGGTCGCCCTGTGGCAAGAGGGGTTTGACCCCTAAGGGTTTTGTCCCTGACTTGGTTGGCTTTGAAGACGGGGTACTTTAGAATCGGGCAAACCCTACCCGAATGGCATGACTATGACTCAATACATCGAAGTTCTCTCCGATAAGACCGCCGTGATCGATCGCAGCGTGGCTTTGATTGTCGAGAAAATCCAGACGGCGATCGCCCAACGGGGAACCTGTACCATCGCCCTATCCGGGGGAAGTACCCCCAAACCCATTTACGAGGCGATCGCCGGCCATGAGTTAGCCTGGGATAACCTCCATATCTTCTGGGGCGATGAACGCTACGTGGCCCCAGAACACCCCGATAGTAACCAACGCATGGCTCGTGAAGCGTGGCTCGATCGCGTTCCCTTCCCCTCCGAGAACCTCCATCCCATACCCACCGCTGGCCGAGATCCCGAGAGCGATGCTCAAGCCTATGACCAGCACTTACAAGCATTTTTTGGCCGAGAATCAGGGCAGTTTCCGCAGTTCGATATTATGCTGTTGGGCATGGGAGATGACGGCCATACCGCGTCCCTGTTTCCTCAGACCGAGGCCTTGGAAGTCGGCGATCGCCGCGTCACGGTGGGGAACAAGGACGGAGAACCCCGCATCACCTTAACTGTTCCCGTTCTCAACCTCTCGCGGACCATTATCTTCGCCATTGCTGGCGAGAACAAACAAGCCGCTCTGGCCGAGGTGTTCGCTCCCGAAGGAGATGAAACCACCTATCCCTCCCGTCTCATTCAACCGGTGGATGGGGAGATTTACTGGCTACTCGATGCCGCCGCCGGGGCCGAAGTGACCCCCAGTTCAACGTCAGCCGAGTGAGGTGAACCTCGCGACAGCAGATCCTCCTCACAATTCAACCCGAGCGGCAAACGTACTATGTTGAACATACAGGCAGTTGCTCTAAACCCATTAACCTAAACTGGAATTGGGCAAAACCACGATCTAGTCTTAGCCAGTCTTAGCCAGTCTACGTCTTGAGTCCTGGTTTGTTCTCCGGGTTGCCTCTCTACCTCACCGTTTTTCTGTCGCGTGATTACTCTAACTCTCCTCCACCCCCATCAATCCATCCCGCTGAAACGCTGGACGTTTGAGGATGACACAGTTATTCGCATCGGTCGTGCCCCGGATAACCATGTTGTCCTCTATAGTGCCGTCGTCTCTCGCTATCACCTGGAACTCCACTGCGATCAACAACGTCAATGGTACCTCGTGAATTTGGGAACGAACGGAACCTATCTCGAAGATGCTCCCATCGAGGAAATTCCCGCCTGCGATGGGTCGATCGTTCGCCTGGCCCGGACTGGCCCCCAGATTCAACTCCATGTCAGTCATCCGCCACCCGTCTCTCCGGCCCAACAGTTGCTCAAACACCTACAGGAACGGGGAACCCCCGATGAAGATACCACCAGTGATGACCCCCCACCCAAAACTCGGGTGATTCGAGAGTCATCCCCAGAAGTGTCCTCAGATTGACCATGTTTCCGGTTGTGGCCGATTAACCTGGGTGAAGTTGTTTGGCGTTTTGAGTTTCAGAAGTTATGACCTTGTTATCTGGCTTTATCTCTCGTTGCACCATGATGGTTGTGTTGACAACGGGGGTCATCCTCTCCCCAGGAGGACTGGTGGTATCCCATCCAAGTTCACCCCTGTCCCAATCCCGTTTGACCCAAGCTGAGCCAACTCCAGAGTTCGCTGAGGCGATTCTGGGACAATGGTTTTCCCCCTCGGCTCTTGGCGGTGAACCTCTGACGTTTATTTTCACCGAGGCGGGGATTCTCCACTTCATTATTACCCTGCCCCGAGGACGGACTGTATCCCAAGAATTTGGCTATGAGGTCACTTCAGGCTCGCCCAATGCCATTGATTTGATACTCCCGAATGGGGAGACGGTGGCCACGATCGCCCAAATCACCGAATCTGGGGAGTTACTGTTTCAAATTGAGGGGACTCAACCCGGTTTACCCCGCCCGAGTGAGTTTGACGAGAATGTGGCTCGTTTTGAGCGGGTTTCGACTTCAACGGAACTGCCGGCCCGTCTCGTGGAGGCCAATGTGTTAGATGCCCTCATCGATATTAGCCGCGCTCAACGAACTCATTATCTGGAGTTCCGGGAGTTTGCTGCTTCCATTGAACCGCTCAATTCTGACCCCGTTCCCCTCGAAACCGACGACTATCAGATTGAGCTTGAGGTGAGCCAGACGACTCCTGAGAGTGTTCGCATTACAGCTACCCCCAAGCGAGAGCAGTTACGCAGCTTCACGAGTGGGGTGTTTATGGTTGCCAATGAACGGGGTTTAGAGGTGTCCCTGGTGGGCATTTGTCGCAGCGATGAACCGGAGATGACCGCTCCGGCGATGCCCATTCCCCCAGACACCGCTGAGGGAACGGTGAGTTGCGCTCCTGGCTCCCATTTGATGGAACGGTAGTTGAGCCGTTATCTATTGACAACGACCTGTTTTTGTGCTAAGGGAATCTCTAGCCGTTGACCGCGAATGGCGTAATCCAAGAGTTGAATGGGGTGATAGAGGGGAATCTCTCGCCCCTGGAGTTGCAGATGTTTCTGGATTTGCAGGGAACAGCCGGGGTTGGCTGAGGCGATGAGATCCGCACCGGTGTTGCTGAGGTTCTCGACTTTGAGTTGACCGAGTTCGTCGGCAACCTCGGGCTGTAGCATATTGTAAACTCCGGCACTGCCGCAACAAAGGGCTGCGTCAACGGATTCTCGTAGGGAGATTTGGGGAATTTGACGCAAGAGTTGCCGGGGTTGGCTGCTGATTTTTTGCCCGTGGATGAGATGACAGGCATCTTGGTAGGCGATCGCCAACTCGCCATCGGCTAAGGGATGCAGCGGTGTGGTTAAGCCCACATCGATTAAAAACTCATTCACATCCCGAACGCGACTGGCGAAGTCTTGGGCTTTATCGCGATAGTCGGGGTCATCTTGCAAGATATGACCATACTCTTTGAGGGTATGGCCACAGCCGGCGGCGTTAATCACGATGTAGTCAACGTCACTACCGGCAAAGCTATCAATCATCTGACGGGCGATCGCCTGGGCTTGGGCTTCTTGTCCCTGGTGAGCCGGTAGAGCGGCACAGCAGCCCTGGGTTTTGGGAATAACGACTTCGCAGCCATTTGCTGTGAGAACCCGCGCTGTGGCGGCGTTTACGGGGTGGAAAAACAACCGTTGCACACAGCCGAGAATCATCCCTACTCGATAGCGTTTCTCCCCTTGAGCGGGAATGACATCGGGGAAGTCCCCTTGAAAGAAGTCTGAGGTAATGTTGGGCAGAATCGCCTCCATGGCGGCTAGGCGGGGAAACACCTGTTTGAGTATTCCGCTGGAGCGAACCCATTGCCGTAATCCCGATTTCTGATAGGCCAGCAGGGGATAGAGGAGGGGCCGCAGGCGATTGGGATAGGGAAAGAGGTTAAAGATGAGACGACGTAGCAGGCGATCGCCGAGGGAACGGGGGACATTTCGCTCGACTTGGGGACGGGTGGCCGCAATCAGCTTGTCATACTCAACTCCCGAAGGACAGGTGGTGACACAGGCCAGACAGCCTAAGCAGGAGTCAAAATGCTGGCTGGTGGCTGGTTTGAGTTCGGTTTCCCCCTTATTGATGGCATCCATCATATAAATGCGGCCTCGGGGAGAGTCCATCTCTTTACCGATTACCCGATAACTCGGACAAGTCGATAGACAAAAGCCACAGTGAACACAGGTATCAATTAAGTCTTGTTGGGGCGGATGCTTAGCATCAAATCCAGTTTCGGCTGGGGTTAATTCGCCGAGATGGGGGTTTTGGTTCAGGAAGTTGCTATCTTTGGCGGGGATGGAGGTCATGGGGAAAGAGGGCAAAGGGCAAGAGGCAAGAGGCAAGAGGCAAGAGGCAAAGGGCAAGAGGGTAGGGGCGTACCTTTATGGTCGCCCTCTTC
>CAZXWM010000179.1:0-8136 GCA_964644215.1 uncultured Phormidium sp. | reverse complement strand
TCGTCAAAATTGCCGCCCAGGGTGCTGAAGCTGCTGGGGCTGAAGTGACAATTATCGATTTAGGGGATTATCCCATGCCCCTATATAACCAAGATTTAGAAGCCAAAGAGGGCTTTCCTGAGACGGTTTTAGCGTTCAAGAAACTCCTCAAAACCCATGATGGCCTGCTGATTGCTTCACCGGAATACAACAGTTCCATTACCCCCTTACTTAAAAATGCCATTGACTGGGCCTCCCGCCCCGAAGACGGAGAACCACCTCTGTCGCTAACCTGTTTTCGGGGTAAAGTTGCGGCCTTAATGGCCACGTCTCCTGGGGGAATGGGAGGCTTACGGGGCCTAGTTCATGTCCGAGATATTTTGCAAAACATCGGAGTTACCGTTATTCCCCAACAAAAGACCATTTCGGGGGCGTATCAAGCCTTTGATGACCAAGGAAATTTAACCAATCCTGACCAAGATGCAGCGATTCGTGACCTCGGCAAAGCCCTGGCTACGGTAGTAGCAAAACTTCACAGTTAGCCATTTAGCTTACATTTACTCTAGGAGTCTTGTGAGTCTGAAGAACTGTGGGAGATAGGAATCGTGATAATAAACTCGGTTCCCTCTCCTAGAGTTGACTGACATTCCAAGGTTCCCTTGTGTTTTTCAACAATAATTTGATAACTAATTGAAAGTCCTAAACCCGTTCCTTTTCCCACCGGTTTTGTCGTAAAAAAGGGCTTAAAAAGTTGTTGGCGAACCGACTCAGTTACCCCAGCGGCGTTATCTGCAATGCGAATTGTTACCGTATTATCTGGATTACAAACCGTTGTCAACGTTAAGCAGCTTGGTTGGGCTTCAACCTCTTGATAACTGCGAGTTTTATCCCGTTCTTCGAGGGCATCAATGGCATTACTGACGATATTCATAAACACCTGATTCATCTGCCCAGTAAAGCATTCGACCTTCGGTAACTCTTGATAGGACTTATCAATGACAATTTCCGGGCGACTGGGCTTGGCTTTGATGCGATTTTGGAGAATAATCAGGGTGCTATCGAGACCTTCATGAAGGTCTGAGCGCCGCATTTCCACTTCATCAAGGCGTGAAAAGTTCCGTAGAGAACTCACAATATCCTTAACCCGATTTGCCCCGACCATCATAGAACTGAGCAATTGAGGCAAGTCATCGAGTAAAAATTCGACGTCAATCGAGTCAGCTTCTTCAACAATTTCCGAATTGGGGTCGCTGTAATGCTGTTGATAGAGTTCGAGTAAGCCCAGAATGTCCTCAGTGTATTCTTTGGCGTGAACTAAGTTGCCATAAATGAAGTTCACGGGGTTGTTAATCTCATGAGCAATCCCGGCTACTAATTGCCCCAAACTCGACATTTTTTCGGTTTGCACCAGTTGCAATTGAGTTTGTCGTAACTCATCGAGGGTATCCGAGAGGCTTTGTGAGAGTTGCTGAACTTGGGCCGGTTCAGGCTCGTTGGATTCATCTGAGGGAGGAATACTGGCGAGAAGGCGGCCGATTCCATAGAGATGTTGATGATCGTCTAGGGCCACAATCGTCCATTGATACCAATGATAGGAGTCATCCTGGTGACGATAGCGATTTTCGAGCCGTAGCGGGGTGTTGGCGGTTAGCTGCGTTAAGGCGGTGCGAGTCGCGTCGAGATCGTCGGGATGGAGATAGGTGAATAACCCTGTTTGCTGTAAGTCTGGCAGGGAATAGCCGAGATGCTCTTGCCAAGCGGGGTTCACCTGTTTGAGAATGCCCTCTCGGTCGATGAGACAATGGAGATCGGGGCTGTTGTCAAAAACCTGAGTCCAGTTGAGGGCGATCGCCTCGGCGGTTGTTAAGAGGTCCGTCTGTACGATGATTCCGGCCAGTTCTCCGTGTTCATCTCGCCAAGGAGAGAGTTTTTCTTGTAGCCAAACGCGATCGCCATTTCCCAGTTTTAGCAAATGGGGAGGACAAGAACCCGCAACCCCATCGAGACAGCGACGATAGGCCGCTTGCCAAGAGGGAGGTGCTTGGGGAACTAACTCGGAGTAGGGTTGGCCCGCATAGGGGTCAACCGCCCAAAGAGCTTGCCAGGGTTGCGTCCAGAGAATCGACTTGAGATCGCGATTAAACAAGGCGATCGCCGTCCCGGACTGTTCGAGGACCTGACGTAAGAGAGTCAAATTGAAGTCGTTGGAATGCTCCACGCCTTCGTGCCTACCTATAAAAGTTCAACGCTGGGGTGAAGTCTGTCTTGATGATCTCAATGGATGCTCTCAAGGAGTGCCTCCAGGGTGAGTGTATCGAGACAGAAGCTCAAATCCCCTCCGTTATGGTAGCAAAGCTTGGCGGGAAAATCTCTGATTGCCAACCAATCGCCTGTCGGGCCAGCAAAACGGCCCCAGAAACGGCGTCATAACGGGGCTGAATTACCTCAATTTGAGGACAAGAGCGTTCGAGTTGGCGTTGAAACCGTTGTCTGAGGTGAGCTTGACTTTGCCAAGTTCCCCCGAGGGTGACTAACTCAACGGCGTGGTTGGGGGGAAACAATTGCTGATAGACGGTGCGACTGGCGATCGCCAGTTCCTCGGCGGCCTGAGCGAGGATTTGGTTGGCCACGCGATCGCCCAAGCTGGCCACCTGATCCACCACCGGGGCCAGGCTGGCAAAGTCTTTGGCCACCCAGCCTTGGCCATAGACTCGTTCTACGAGGTCTGGAACCGCGTCTAAGCCGAGATGTTGGCAAATGGCGGGGCTGAGTTGAGTTTGGGGCGATCGCCCGTCAGCCGCCCGCACCACCGCCCGCAATCCTTGCCGGCCAATGTCATAGGCACTACCTTCATCGCCGAGGAGATAGCCCCAACCACTGGCCCGGGCTACCTCTCCGGCGGGATTGCGGCCATAGGCGATGGCCCCAGTTCCGGCAATGGTGGCCAGGCCCGTGTCTCGGCCTAAACCGCCGACGAGGGCAATTTCGCAGTCGGGACAAATCCGCACTCCCCGAGGATGTAACTCCCAGATCAGGGGCAAGCGGCTATCTTGTTGCAGCAGTTGCAGCCAATCATGGACAATCTGTTCATCGCGAGGCCGGCCCACTCCGGCTAAGCCGAGGGTAATGGCGCGAATGGTGAGGGGTTGTTGAGCGGTGGCGGCGGCGATCGCGTTGAGAATGGCGTGATAGGCCGCTTCCCCGCCGACGGTTTGATAGTTCGAGGCGGTGGCTTCACCGCGCCCCAAGATGGTTCCGGCGGCATCCACCACCAGACAGCGGGTTTGGCTACCGCCACCGTCAAGACCTAAGACCGTTGGGGTCATATAGCAAAATTTGGTCTAAATAGGACAAAAAACGGGGGAAAAGAAGGCAAGAGGTAAAAGGCAACAGGCAACAGGCAAAAGGCAACAGGCAACAGGCAGTAGGGGCGTACCCTTGTGGTCGCCCTCTCTTCGGGCAACTATAGAAGAAACAGAAGACAACGACGTAGAATAAGGAACGTTGAGGCATGATACCACCAGGAGAGAACCGAGTTTGATTACCCTTGGCGTCAATATCGACCATATTGCAACCATTCGACAGGCGCGACGCACGACGGAACCGGACCCCGTGGCGGCGGCTGTGCTGGCGGAGTTAGGAGGGGCCGATGGCATTACGGCCCACCTGCGCGAGGATCGCCGCCATATTCAGGATCGTGATGTCTATCTGTTGCGGCAAACCGTGAGTACCCATTTGAATTTAGAGATGGCAGCCACGGAGGAGATGGTGGCGATCGCCCTAGATCTTAAGCCCGATTATGTGACTCTGGTTCCTGAGAAACGCGAAGAGGTGACGACGGAAGGGGGGTTAGATGTCGATGGCAGTTGCGATCGCCTCACGGAGGTGGTGAGCCGTCTTCAGGGGGCGGAGATTCCGGTGAGTATGTTTATTGACGCTGATCCCAAGCAAATTCAGGCCTCGGCCGCCACTCAGGCTCAGTTTATTGAATTGCATACGGGCTGTTACGCCGAAGCCAAAACCGAAATTAAGCGTCAACAGGAGTTGGAGGTGTTGCAACAAGGCTGTGCGATCGCCCGTGAGTTGGGGTTACGGGTGAATGCGGGTCATGGTTTAACCTATCTCAATGTCTATCCTGTTGCCTGTATTGAGGGGATGGAGGAACTCAACATCGGCCATACGATTATTGCCCGGGCGGCCTTAGTGGGCATTGAACGGGCTGTGCGAGAGATGAAACAGGCGCTTCGTCGCGAACTGTAACACTTAATTGCCCTAAAGTGTTGCATGGCGGTATGATTTGATACTGCAACTGCTCGACTATCCTTTGTGAATAGCCTTTTCAACTGACCATGACAACTTACTACTATGTGGCGGCCAGCCAAAAATTTCTCTTAGAGGAGGAACCTCTCGATGAGGTGCTTCAGGAACGGGTGCGGAATTACCAGGAACGGGAAAAAGAGATTGATTTCTGGTTGGTGAAACAACCGGCGTTTTTGGAGGCCCCGCACTTGGCTGAGGCCAAGGCGAAATGTCCGCAACCCTCGGTAGCGATTGTCTCTAGCGATCGCCAGTTCATTACCTGGCTGAAACTGCGGTTAGAATATGTGCTAACGGGTCAATTTGAGGCCCCCTCCGAGAGCATCCCCGATCCCCTCGCCTCTCTCGCCCAAGCTTAGGTCAGGATGGGGAGCGCAATACATAGATAGCGTCATTTGTCAACCCCACTTTCAACCAACAGCCCATGCGTTTTCCTCATCCCCTTACCACGGTCATGTCGGTGGCGATCGCTCTTGGTTGGCTCGGGGGCCTAGGACGACTGCCGAAGGCGATCGGGCAATACGCCCCTTGTGCGCCCCCGGAGGCTGGACAATTTCTGGTGTTGGTGCTACCTGAAGGCAACGACGACCTGGCCGTTGTGGGGAGTCTTCTACCGAGTCAGTTTCAGGCTCAACCCTGCACCTATCTCGATGAAGTGGTGCTACGGATTGAAGGATTTGCCGGCCAAGACGAGGCCTCCGCCCTAGCCCGCAGCATCACCGAGGAAGCGGGCTTGAATGCCTTTGTCACTCGTCCCCCGAGCAACGGAAATACCGCAAGCCCCTCGTCACAACCGAGTAGATCCTCATCGAGTTCGCTGAATCTGCCACAAGTTCAGATCATCGAAGCTCGTCCAGCGGCTGGGGGGTCATCTCCGGCCACCTCCAGCGACAACCGCACAGCAGCTGAGGCATCCGAGTCAACTTCAGCGTCAACCCCGGCTACCTCCACGGCGGGCGATCGTGGCAACGAAAGCAGCGACTTAGACATCAGTTTAGGGGATTTGCCCCCGGCGAACCTTCCCGACGGCAGTTTTGACGTTCCCGCCCCTGACGGCGATTCGGGCGATTTACCCGTCTATATCCCCGTAGAGGACGAGGCAGCACCGATATCGCCAAACAACGTCCCCGAGGCCCAGCCTCTGCCCCAAATTGCCGTAACTAGCCCCGCGAGAGGGTATAATCCCCAGCCGTTAGAGGAGGGATATGCGGTTCTCGTCGATTACTTCAATCAACCCCAGGTGGCCCGTCAAGTCCAACGGGCTACCAATCGCAGCGTCGGGTTAGTCTCCTATGGACAACGGCCCTATTTATTGGTGGGCTACAGCCGCGATGAAACGGAAGCCAATGCGCTATTGCAACGCTTGAGTGAGCAGGGGTTTTGGACGATGGTGGTCGATAGTCAGCGGGTGATGTTGCTAACGCCACAGGTGAGTTTGAATTAGGTCGCCATTTTTAATGAGAGAACAACTCGCAAAATCGATTTATCTCGTCGTCGGGGTTGTGAGTCTTATTTTGGGAGGGATCTATTTAGTCTCTCCGCAATTTATGCCGTACCACGCTGAGGCCATTGGCAGGCCTTGGGATGCCCTAGATGCCAGTATCCAAATTCTCATTCTAGCCCTGATGAAGGTGGCGGGGGCCGGTTGGATGGCCACTGGCTTGGCGATGCTGTTTGGGGTTTGGCTGGGTTTTCCTGGGGGCGATCGTCGGTGGCGTTGGGGGATTCCCCTGATTGGACTGATGTTTTATGTGCCAACCAGTGCCGTTACCCTTTGGGTGACTCTCAGCACCCCTGGAACCGCGCCCTGGTATGGTAGTTTATTCGCGGTGCTGTTGCTCGTTGTCGGGTTTTGCCTCAACCCAGTTAACCCGTTGCGCCGCTGAACCTCCTCAGCCCCCTCCAGGTTTTCCGACTCATTCTGTTAGACAAACAGTCTCGTTAGCCACTGGGTAAACGAGACCGCCAACTCTTGGTTAGCTGAAAGGGATTGGCGGGTAATGGCTTGGCCCAACGGATAACCCGGCTCATCCTGCCAGGCTAAATAGGTGTGTATAACCGCCTTACTGCGATGAGTTGGCTTAAAATTCGTGAGATTCTGTTCAGACGCTCGCTCAACGCAATCTTTGGCAAACTCTAAGGCGTTCGGGTCAGCCAAGTTGGCACAAAAATCCTCTAACATTCCCGGATCTTGATTATTCGGCATTAACCAAACTCCCAATTTGGGTTCCTCTTGGGAAGACTCCAGAATCGTTCCGTCTGGTTGCGGTTGAGGGGGAAATTGATAATGATAGGCTTGCAACTTTTGTCGTAAACTCTGCCATTTACGGGTGATGGGCGTATTGTCAACATCGAGCAAAACTCCTATGACGTTAGGAGGCTGAGGACGGATGATGAGGGCATTTAACCGCTTCAATACCCCAACATCAGAACCACATTGATAAATACCAAATGTTTCTGGAACGCCACAAGCCTCACATAATGCCATGACGACATGGCAATCGTTGTTTCCTTCCACGAGCAAAACCTTATCGGTATCCCGTTGACAAATCCCTTGCGTCCGACTCATCTGATTTCAACATCCATCTCTATGGCATCCGAGAGTGTTTCTAAAGGATATTCCGTCGCCTTGATCTCGGTTCCGTGACCCTCTAATCTAAAAAATGTCCCTTGTTGGGGATGGCGACTCCAAGCCTGTTCAAAGCCATCAACACAATCCCGACTATGGGTTGTTGCGAAAACTTGCACTTCTAACCGTTCCGCAAGCTGAAACACAACCTGCCAAACTTTGGGCTGAACCGTCCAATGTAAGCCATTTTCAAATTCATCAATTAATAAGAGTCCCGCTTCGGAATTAACTAAAGCAACCGTGATACAAAAGAGGCGATACATTCCCTCCCCTAGACTTTTAAGAGGTAAGGGTTCTGCAATTCCCCTGAGTTTGACTAACGGGATTCGATTTTCTGGGTCGGTTGTGTCTCGATTGATATCTTCAACAAATGCCACTCCAGAGACTCGATCATCAATCAGACGTAGGGTTTCTATCACATCTGCCTCTAAGTCAGTTAAACTCGTTAAATCCCACAAGGCGGCAAGCTGACGTGTTGGCAGATGAGTTGTTGAAACCACTTGACCCTTTAGGTTTACATCATTCAGTCTTGAGTTATAGAAAACCCGAGAGGCGGTGTGGGAAATTGAATCATCTTGATTTAACTGAAACAGAATCCGAGTCTGACTGGCTTGTTCGGCAACTAAGAATAGTTCAACTTCAGGGATTACTTCATCTATTTGGTTGGGGTTAACTGGCACTAATTTACTCATCCCCTCTGTCTCTTGGCGTTGATAAGCAGCCAAATGGAGATGGAGCGAATGACTTGAGTCGATTTCTCCTAAAATAATTCCGGCTTCTGCTAAGTCAGGGATTTTGTGATTGAGAAATAAATTTCGAACGACATGATGCGTTAAACCCTGAGACAGTCTTGTTGCTTCACTGAGCCAATCTTCTTGTCTGTTTTTGACCAGTTTCAACAGGGTTATAGGACTTCCGTGGGTGGCGTAAACTTCCAGGGCTTCTAAGAATGAACTTTTGCCCACATTATTCTGACCAACAATTAGGTTGACTTGGCGAAGTTGACTAAGTTCTAAGTTTTTAAACTGTCGGAAATTCTGAATTTTAAAGGTGTTTAGCATTTTGGAGAACTCAACCCCACAGGGGGGAATGCTGAACGGGAGGCTTGGCGATGGGTTTTCGAGGCCTTGAGTAGAACTAACTGGGGCCGGATGACCAGCGAAAACTCCCTGGTACAGCCTAGCATGAGGGGGCGGGGGCGAGGTTGGGCG
>CAZXWM010000178.1:5670-8156 GCA_964644215.1 uncultured Phormidium sp. | reverse complement strand
CGTAGAGGGCGATCGCAGCCCAAACGCACCCCCCAATCGACATATTCCGCTGCATTGGTGGCAATTCCCTCAGTGATTCCCGCCTGTTGCAGAAACTCAGCACTATGACGACTGGCGAACTGTTCCCCCAGCTGCGTCACCACGGGAATCCCCATCCAGAGGGTTTCGAGGGTAGTGGTGGCGCCATTGTAGGGGAAGGTATCCAACACCACATCGGCCAAACTGAGATTGGCCCGGTGACTGGCTTCGCTGAGATCGTCGGGGAGAAAGCGCAGTTGCTGGGGGTTTACCCCTTCGGCTTGGGCCAGTTCCGTAAAAAAGGTTTCCAAGGAATGGCGATCGCTATAGAGGCCTTTAATCAGAAAATAGCTATTGGGGACTTGTTTGAGAATACGCAGTTGCGATCGCCCATTCTCAGGATGTCGTTTGGCCCCAGTTTGGGAACTCAGATACACCACCGCATCTGGGGGAATCTCTAAATCCTCCCGTCGTCGCGTGGGAACCCCCACCTCAAAGCCATCCACAGCAATAAAACTGCCTGCTAGGCGCTGAATCCGGCTGCCATAGTAGGTTTGGGCGGATTCCGGTAGGAGGCGATCGCTGACCAAAAAATAGTCAATCGCCGGCAACCCCGAGGCATCAAACCCCAGCCACGTCGCTTGAACTGGGGCCGGTTTCAGGGCCAACACCGCCGTGGCTTTCGAGGAGGTAAGACTATCGAGATCAATGAGTAGATCTAACCCATCCTGGCGAATCAACTGGGCAATTTGGGGAATCTGGAGTTGAGAACAATCGCGAAAATGGCTCACCGACTCAGCAATCTCCTGTTGAATGGGATCTCCTGTCTGTCGTAGCGAATAGGCAAACACCTCCAATTGGGGATGATGGGCCTTGAGAAGCCAACGCACTAAATAGCCAACGGAGTTACGGCGTAAGGAGGCCGAGAGATAGCCGACTCGCCGCAATTGGCCGGATTTTGGCGGCGGTTCGCTGAATCCGAACTGTTCGCGAACCTTCCCTTGTAGAAATCCCGACAGCTGACGACGCAAGTGATGTAGTTTTTGGGGATTGTCTTCGAGATAGGGGAGAAAGGAAGTGACGGCGAAGCCTTGGATAATATCGGGGAGTTCGAGATTAGGCTGTTCCTGAACCAGTTGCTGAAGTAGGGTTTCTAGGGACTGATGCACCCCTTGCGCTTGCTGAAAGCCGCCCCCAGAGGTTAACAGGCTGCGTAGGAGGAGATAATGAGCGGCAATTTTTTTGGGCAGATCCGGGGCGCGATCGCAAAAGACTTGGGCATAGTGACTCGCCTGCGGGTAGTCTCCCGACTCTTGATGGAGGTTAATCAAAGCCACCAATACGGGGATATTTCCCGGTTGCAACTGATGCCAAAGCCGGGCGATCGCAATTAAACTCCCATTAGGACGTTGTTTTCCTTGCAACTCCGCCGCCGCCAAGCGAAAAAATTGGCGAATCACGGGAGATTGAGCGGGTGCTGTCTCAACGCTGGTTTGAACCAACTGCCAAACCCCCTCCTGGGCAAAATCCAAGGGCCAGAGGGCGGTTAACAGTTTCAACCTCTCTTTATCACTTATTTTGTTTTTTTGCAAGTATTCAACACAATTCTTAAACAAACTGCCATCAACCTGTCCCGCTTCCGCCAACTCAATCACCGACAGCCATTGAAACCCTTGCTCCTGACTCACGCGCCTCAACTCCCTAACGATTTGCAATCAACTGATACATCTGTTCCACCTCTCGGGTAAACTGACGAGCATTCCAGAGGGGGGCCGTGCGGCGATTGCGCAGTAGTTGCTGTGAAACCTGGCGACGTAGGGCAACATCTTGGCCCAGACGCACCCCCCAATCGACATACTCCTCATCACTGAAGGCAATCCCCGCCTCAACCCCAGCATGTTTGAGTAACGTATAGCCTTGACGACTGGCGAACTGTTGCCCCACCTGAGACACCACCGGAATCCCGGCCCAGAGAGCTTCTAAGGTGGTGGTGGTTCCATTGTAGGGGTAGGTATCGAGAACCACATCGGCCAGGGCGAGATTGGCCCGGTGAATTTCCTCAGAGGGAGTCACAGGTAGGAAGCGGAGGCGATCGCGAAGCGTGCGGGAACCGCGATCGCCGCCTACTCCTTCTGCGTCAGCCAAGGCTTGAAACTGCTGCTGTAGGGAGGTGGCATCACTATACACCCCTTTAATTAGGAGATAGCTATTGGGAACCTGGGCCAAAATTTGCAGTTGGCGGCGGCTATCGTTGGGATTGCGTTTATAGCCACTTTGGGAACAGAAATAGACCACTGCATCGGTGGGAATGTCGAGGCGATCGCGTCTTAAACTGGGAATCCCCATCTCGAAGCCATCTACGGCGATATAGCTGTGGGGTAGCCGCCAGAGTTTTTCTTGGTAATGGTGCTCAGCCTCATCTCCCAACACATAGGAGTCCACTAAAAAATAGTCTACCGCCGGCAACC